>JAGRCC010000294.1 GCA_020433785.1 Anaerolineae bacterium | reverse complement strand
GAGGAAGCGGATCGTCTCCGGCGGTTGGCCGGCCTTGGTCAGCGCCTGGGGCAGCAATCTGGCCACCACCCCGGTCTCTAACCGCAGCAAGTGATGCAGCCGTTCATCCGGCCCAACCTCAGTCTCGATAAGCGCGTTAACGTCGCTTTCCAACTCACTCACCGGCGTTGCCGGAGCGAGCCGGCCGTGAACCCGGCCCCAACGCGTCCCGACCCACGACTCGAGCAGGTCGGACAGCACCGCTAGGGGATTGAGCAAGCTGCTCCCATCCGGCCAAGCCAGTCGCTCCCGGTTTGGGTCGAACCCGCCGGCCTCGACCAGGAGAGAATGTAGGTTGGCACTGCAGGCGGCCCGGTTGATAACCGGGCTTGGTTGAACCTCCGGCTGCTGCCATAATCCAACGGCGACGGCGGCCCCTATCAGCGCCAGTTGCTTGGGATAGGGCGCAGCCGGAACCTCGTCCAAGTCCTTAAACTTCAACGCGCCCACGAGATACAACGCTAGGCCCCGGTAGTATTCGTCCCAGTCGTTGGGACTTGACAGGTAGGAGCGAGCCGTCTGCCGGATGGCAGCCAGGATAGTGTAAACTTTCTTCAAGGCCGGCTGGAGCAATTGAGGCGCGGTATAGAGCGCCGGATCGTCGACGGCGGCTCGATGCAGCCGGTCGTAAAAGACCGGACCGATTAGTTCGGGCGTCTCGCCAACCTCGACTAGGGCTTCGGATAGAAGACTGGTAACCACACTCATCTCCAGATGGAGCAAATCGTGCAGCACGTGATCCAGCCCGGCATTGGCGAAGTCGATCAAGGTTACATCCCGCGTGGCCGGATCGACCAGTATGTTCTCCAGGTTCAGGTCGCCATGCTGGTAGGCCAGCTTGACCGCCGGCCAGTCGCTCAACAGAGCGGATAGATGCGCCAGTGGGTTGGGCAGCACTCGACCGTCCACCAGCCGGAGTTGATCGGCAGTCAGCTCAAACTCGGTGGTTGGACCCAGAATTCGGTCGATCTCCGCCTGCAGCCGCCCGCGCCGGGTCTTGACCACTCGCCCTTCGACCGAGGGTATTAGCTCACCAACGCGGTAGCGCTCTACCACGTCCATAGACTGCAACCGTAAACGATGGGAACTACTTGAACCACCTATTTCGGTCGGCAAATCGAGCGTGACCTCTTGGGCCTCGGGAGCGATTTCGGTGATGACAAAGCCGGTCAGCCTGACCGTATCACCCGGTACCAAATGTTCGGAAGTGAGTTGCTCGGGACTAAGATCGAAGGCTGACGCAGCGGGGGGCAAGGGCTGCGGCTCGATGACCAGGTGGACCGGCAGCAGCAGCTCGTACTTGGTTGCCAAATAGGGTTCGGGCCGGACATCGGCATTTTGCCACAATGTGCCTAGCCGCTTGAACAGGCGGCCGGTCAGCATCTCGGCCAGAACCTGGCTATCGGTTTGGCGGCAGTAGCGGGCCAAGCTCTCATGCTTGAATTGACCATCTCCGGCCAACCGGTAGCCCAGTACGCCCCAGTCCTGACCCAACTCGACCGTAACCAGTTCAATCCGGCCGGCCAACCTATCGTGAATGAACTGCGTGTATCCGGCTTGCTCCTGTTTGATGAGCCAGGTCGGTCCGATCTTGAGGACCAAGGGCAAGTCGGCGCCGCCGTCGCGGCGAACGGGCCGGGCGACCAAGACCCGGCTCTGGGTGAAGCCGCCGCCCAATTCCTGGGTGATGACGACCCGCTCATAGTCGCTAAAGATCTGCTGCAAGACGGTTTCAGCTTCGGTTGGCAGTAAGGCCAGACCGGCTTCATAATCAAGCTGAGGCCGGTTAATAAAGTCATGGTTAGACTGCACCGGTTTCGATGTCATCGATACCTCCTCGTTGAGCGAACGGTCTCTCTTTAATTATTAGTCTAAATGATTTTTGACCGATGGCCGCCGATTCAATTGGCCATCGCTGGTTGGTGGTTACAGTCGGTTTGTCAGTAAAATTTTGCGTCTAAATCGGCCACGGAAGGTTGGATTGTCTTGGATGGGACGTGACAGTGAAGTTGTTGATGGGGTTAACTCCATATAATCTTAACACAAAATCAGATCAAGCTCAATAGGTTGATAGGGTTTCAGATATATTTGCAGGTGTCTCAAGCATAAAATACAAGATCAGTGTATCAAAGATCCTGAACTTTCTCTCGTCATAAAAGGCCCAAATTTGCTCCAATTCCCTCCAAACTTAACCACGCCAACTCGTTTTCATGTTTAAAAAAATGATAGCCCGGATTCGCAGAATGTGGGGATTTAGTACGAGAATCCGTTCATTCTGCTGATCCGGGCTATGGTTTAGTGGCTGTCCAGGCGGGGTGCGTAATACCTACCCACGCATCCAACTAAGCGCTCAAGGCTCTAACGTTCGCCGCGAGGTCGAACCGGTACCGGCGTGATCTTCCAGATGTTGTCGCAGTATTCCTTGATCGTCCGGTCGGAAGAGAAAAAGCCGCAGCGAGCCACGTTCAGGATCGACATGCGAGTCCATCGCTCTCGGTCGCGGTAGGCCTCATCGACTAAGTCCTGAGTATCGATGTAAGCCTGGTAATCGGCAAAAGCGAGAAATTCATCGTGATACCGCATGGAATTAACGACCGGTTTAACCACATCCTGATCGCCGTTAGTAAAGTAGCCGGAAGCAATCTTGTCGATGGCCTGGCGCAATTCGGCGTTGGTGTGGTAGTAATGCATGGGATCGTAGCCTCGCTCTTTGGTGGCAAAGACTTCATCGGTGGTTAAGCCGAACAGGAAGAAGTTTTCCTCGCCCACGTGCTCCCGAATTTCGACGTTGGCCCCGTCCAGCGTACCGATGGTCAACGCGCCATTGAGGGCAAACTTCATATTGCCCGTGCCGGAGGCCTCTTTACCGGCCATGGAAATTTGCTCCGATAATTCGGCGGCCGGGTAGATTTTTTGGGCTACGGTCACATTGAAATTACTAATAAACACGACTTTAAGCCGGTCTTTAATGTCGGGGTCATTGTTGATGACATTGCCGATAGCATTGATGACCTTAATGATCCGTTTGGCCATGAAATATCCCGGCGCGGCTTTAGCCCCAAAAATAAAGGTTCGCGGCACAACATCGAGGTTGGGATTAGCTTTGAGGCGGTTGTAAAGGGTGACGATGTGCAGCATTTTGAGATGCTGGCGTTTGTATTCATGCAACCGCTTAACCATGATATCGAACATCGAATTGGGATTAACCTTAATTTTTTCGTGCTTCAGGATGTAATCGGCTAAAACCTGCTTATTGGTCTGCTTGACCTGGTCCCACGCTTGCCGGAAATCGGCGTCATCGACGTAATCTTCCAATTTTTCCAACTGCTCTAAATGTTTGATCCAATCATCGCCGATTTTGGAGGTGACGAGATCCGACAGGCCCGGATTGGCCAGCTTGACAAAGCGACGAGGGGTAACGCCGTTGGTTTTGTTGTTAAATTTCTCCGGCCACATCTCATAGAAGTCGTGCAGCACCCGCCCTTTCAGCAAATCGGAGTGCAGTTGGGCCACGCCGTTGATCGAGAAACTGCCGACAGAGGCCAAGTTGGCCATCCGCACGCGCTGGTCGTAACCCTCTTCAATGATCGACATGCGCTCAAGACGAGCGTGGTCATTAGGGAAGCGGGCCTCAACTTTTTTCAGGAAACGAGCGTTGATCTCATAAATAATCTCCATGTGGCGGGGCAGCAGCCGTTCCACCAGGCTCACCGGCCAGCGCTCTAAGGCCTCCGGCATGAGGGTGTGACAGGTGTAGGCAAACGTGCGCTCAGTAATCGACCAGGCTTGGTTCCAGGGTAAGCGGTACTCATCCACCAGCAGGCGCATCAGTTCCGGAATGGCGATAACCGGGTGGGTATCGTTGAGCTGGATGACGACCTTATCCGGGAATACGTTCCAATCATCATTGCGAATATGGAAGCGGCGAATGATATCGTTGAGCGAGCAGGCCACAAAGAAATATTGCTGTTTGAGGCGGAGTTCCTGACCCTGCGGCATATTATCGTTGGGGTACAACACCTTACTGATATTTTCAGAGTGGGTTTTTTGTTCCACGGCGCGGGCGTAGTCGCCGTTGTCGAACAGTTGAAAATCGAACTCGTTGGTGGCGCGCGCGCCCCAAAGACGCAGCATATTGACCGTGCCGGTTTTATAGCCGGGCACCAGGGTGTGATACGGTTCGCCCATCACCTTTTGGCCGCCGACCCACCGAATGCACCATTCTCCGTCTTCACGTTGATAATGTTCGGTATAGCCGTTGAATTGAACCTCGACCATATCATCCGGCTGGGCAAATTCCCAGGGGTAGCCCAGATAGAGCCATTCGTCCGGGCTTTCGACTTGCCAGCCGTTTTTGAACGACTGCCGAAAGATGCCAAACTCATAGCGAATGCCGTAGCCGACGCTGGGGATATCGAGGGTGGCCATCGAGTCGAGGAAGCAGGCGGCCAATCGCCCCAAACCGCCGTTACCCAGGCCCGGTTCGATATCCTGATCAATCACCTGCTCAAAGTGGGAGTTAAAATCGCTAAGGGCTTCTTTCGCCATCTCTTTGGTATCGGTGTAAAGCATATTCTGAGCCAACTGGCGGCCCAGCAGATATTCGGCGGAGAGGTAGTAAATAAATTTGGGGTTTGTTTCGTAATAAGTGTTGACGGTCTTGCGCCAGCGATCAACCAAATAATCGCGTACACTGTAGGCCAGCGCCATATAACCATCGTTTAGGCTGGCCGTTTGCACGGCTTGACCGATATGGTAATAAAGATTGTTTTCAAAGCGCTCTCTGAAAACATTGATATCACCGTTGGTTTGCAATGGTTTTAACTGCTTGCGTTGCATAGTCTCTCCCTCATGAATAAGTTGATTAAGTTTTTGGATTGATAGAATTTAGCCGGCTACGACGCCATAGCCCCTCCGCTGAATTTAGGCGACATAAGAATTGACAAGGTTTCAAATACGAATTCCATTAAACACACTTTCCAGCCGGATAAACTCGATGTTTATTACGTCTTCCAAATCCTGCCAACCCTGGCCGGAGTAGTAACTTTTGACTAAGTCAAAATAGGTTTAAGGAAATACAAAAAGGTTCTCACATTTTTGTGGTAGGAGTCGATGAGAGGAATTGGGAAAATGACAGAAATCAAAGCGACGATAGGTGTTTTAATCTCTATGGCTTAACCTGCCGGATTTTATATCACAATGGCTCAATAAGCAATTCAGATTTTATCGCTGCCCGATTTTGGGGTAAAAGGTCTAATTATTTCTAATATATGGCCCGTTAGCGCTAATTGACAAACAGCATGCGCGACAGCTGGACTGAGCAAAATTCCGTAAGAGTGCCCTCCGCTGGCAATAATCAAGCCTTCCACCCCGGTTGGACCGACCACCGGCAGTCGATCCGACCCGGTCGGCCGTAGCCCGGCCCCCAGCTCGATGATCGGCAAATCTTCAATTTTGGGCACCATCTCTTGGGCCTTGCGGAGAATATGAAACACCCCGCCGGCCGTCGGCCGGGCGTCGAAACCGGCTTCACGTTCGACGGTAGTGCCGATAATAAGACGGCCATCCGGGCGCGGCACCAGGTAGACCGGTCCTAAAATGGGTTGTTTGATCAGCGGCGCGTCCGGCGGCATTTGCAAGATTAGCGTCTGACCTTTACGCGGCCGAACAGCGCCTTGCAGCGGTTGGGGCAAACCCGGCAACTGGCCGCTCCAAGCGCCGGCAGCAATGATGACCGTCTCCGCCGGGTAGGTCTCGCCGGGAAGACGCAAGCCCTGAACCCGCTCATTCTCGATGAGCAGTTCTTGCACTTCGGTTTGCTCGCGCAGGTGGCCACCGGCGGCCAGAAACGCATCACGCAGGGCGAAGATAAGGTTGCGATTGTCGACGTGGTGGGCCATTGGGGTAAAAATGGCGGCTAAAACGTTGGGGCCTAAATTTGGCTCCCGTTCCCGCGCTTCATCGCCGGACAACCACTCGACCGGAAAGCCGAGATCGCGATGGAACCGGTACTGCCGC
>JAGRCC010000293.1 GCA_020433785.1 Anaerolineae bacterium | reverse complement strand
GACACCACCATCGCCGACCTGGCGGTGGCTATGAACGCCGGCCAAATTAAAACCGGCGCACCCGCCCGCTCCGACCGCGTAGCCAAGTATAACCAACTGCTGCGCATCGAAGAGGAATTGGATGTCGCCGCCATTTACCCTGGGGACAGCGCGTTCTACAACGTCAGTTAATTACGGTTTTTGAAACCGATGAGGTTTGTTCAAAAAGGCTTCGAGACGATCTCGAAGCCTTTTTTTCTCGTTGACGCGTGCTGGTTGATCGAGTATACTGGAAATCAGACATCAGCTAAGACCGTCCTCACCATCGCAACTTTATAACCAAAGCGTATTACTCAGGCGACCGGCACTTTTGCCTTACTTAATGGAGAACGTTGAACGCCATACAACGCTGCAATTACCGTGCTTCAGTCCGTGCCCGTCACCTCGTCTGCTGAATAAATACACCGAGGCAACAAAAAAATATGAATATCTTTACGAATGAACGATACGTATTGGAAAAGAAGCTGGGCGAAGGCGGCATGGGTAATGTTTGGCTGGCCAAAGATACCCTGCTCAATCGTCCTGTTGCTATAAAATTTCTCGAGGCGACCGATAACGCCATCTTCAAAGATTTATTTCTTTCCGAGGCGCGCACCCTGGCCAGTTTTCAGCATCCCAATATCACATTAATTTATGATGCTGTCTTTGAAGAAGAGGGCAACCGCTTTTACATTGTGATGGAATATGTCGAAGGCCAATCGCTGGAGCGCCTCATTACCGAGACGGCCGGACCGCTACCGTTGGAGACGGTTATCAACGTGACGCTGGGAATTTTGGAGGCGCTGCATTACGCTCACGAGCGCGGCATCGTTCATCGTGATATTAAACCGGATAACGTCATCATTCAAAACAACGAAGTCAAACTGACCGATTTTGGTCTGGCGGCGCTGGTTTCGCTGCTGGCCGAACAGGAAGATAACTATATTTTTGGCACACCGGCTTATATGCCCCCGGAGCAAATCGCCGGCGAGGGCATCGACGGGCGAACCGACCTTTATGCGTTGGGGGTGACCCTGTTTCAGATGGTTACGGGGGGGCGTCTCCCGTTTGAGTCCGCCAATCGACACGATTTGATGCTGGCCCATATCGAACAGGAACCGCCCTCGGTGCGGGAGTTTGAACCGTCAACGCCGCTGGTGCTGGAACGTATCATTACCAAACTATTGGCCAAACTGCCTGAGGGCCGATATCCGTCAGCCGGAGCGGTGCTGGACCTATTCAAATCGATGCAGGCCCGGCAAAAATTCACCCAGCGCTCGATGCAATTGCTCGATCCCGAAGCCAAACCTTTGGTGGGACGCGATGATGAGCTGGCCGATATCGAGGCGGTGTGGCAAAAAACGCGGCAAACCAATAAACCCCATCTCCTGGTTGTCCGTGGGGAGATGGGCATGGGCAAGAGCCGGCTCATTGCCGAATTTCTGGGCAAATATATTGTGGACCAAGGCTTAGTGGCGGCCGTCGGCCGGTGTGATGAATTAGGCACGCCTTATGCCCCATTTGGTCATATCTTGGCGACAATTTTTGACCAGGGCCTGGTCAGCCCCTCGTCGATTGAGAATAGGATCGAAACGATCATCGATCAGATTCCCAGTTTGGCGCCCCTACTGAACATCGAACCCACGCCAGCCCCCACCGATCAACCGGAAATCTTGCAAGGTGGGCTGTGGAAAACCCTTAATGAACGCGTCCCAACCGGCGAAGTCAAAGTTCCAGTCAAATCCCAATGGCAATTTTTTGCCACGATAGCCAGTATTTTTGTAGAACTTGGCCCCACTACCCTATTTCTGGATGACGCCGGATTTCTGGACGAATCGAGTGCGGCGCTGCTGCGCTATTTGATCCGGCAGGCCAGCTGCCCGTTGTTGATTATCGCCGAATATACCGATAGTAAGTTGTCACACAACTGGCTCGATAGTTTTGAGGCGAATGAGAAAACGATTATCGCCCCTAAACCACTGCCGGCGGCGTTGATCCAAGATTATTTGACCGGATATTTAGGCCGCCCCGTGTCAAAAGCCGTCGCTAATATTGTAGAAAAACGGGCCAAAGGGCTGCCGTTTTATATTGAAGAAACCGCCCGTCAACTCATCGACTCCGGTGATTTTTATCTGAGTGAAGAGGGCGATTGGCGTTATAAGCCGCCGGACGACAGCCGCTCCTTCTCGCAAGAATTGGTGTCACCTTTTTTGGTCAACGCCTTGACGCGCCGTTTGGAGAAAATTTCAGCCCAGGGCCAGCAACTATTGGCCCTGGCCGCTCTAATTGAGCCGGGACCTGAGTTTGATGTTGAGGTTTGGCTTGAATTGTTAGGGGGACCGGACCACTCGGCCCCCGCTCAGGCCGCGCTGGATGAAGCGATCCAGCGGCGGCTGCTTCGAGAATTAGGCGACAATCAATACGCCTTTAGGCCCGCCGATATCGGGACAGCTTTGGCTGAGACTATTCCCGAAGCCGAACGGCGCAAACGGCATCTTCAAATTGCCCAAATTCTGATTGATAAACAGCGCGATCCCATGTTAATCGGCTATCATTTTGAACAGGGCGGCCAGGCTACCGAATCGGCCCACTATTTGGAGGCCGCCGGGGCCAGAGCATTGGCGGCAAACGCCATCAATCAGGCCCTCGATTGCTATCGCCGGGCAGTTGAATTAGTTGAGACGTGGTCGGGCTATATCGCGCTGGGTAATCTGTATCGTCAGCTAGGCAACTGGCCCGAGGCGCTCACGGCTTCGCAGCGGGCGTTAGAACTGGCTCGCGAGGCTCACAACCTCGAACAAGAGGCGCAAAGCCTCAATGATCTGGCCTTTTCGTCCTGGCTGTCGGATCAATACCAGGCGGCGGCGGAATTGGCCTCAGAGGTGTTGAAGTTGAGCGGTGTTTCGGCGGCCGAGCGAGCCGCAGCTAAATCGCATTTGGGGATGGTTTCATACCTGCTGGGCCATCTACCCGAAGCGGAAACCTGGAGCCGTAAAGCCGTTGAGCTGTTGACCAACCGTGATGACCGAGCTCAGTTGGCGGAAGCCTACAATCGCCTGGGATTGGTTCTATTGGTTAAAGGCCAATTTGCCGAAGCGACTCAGGTTGCCGAGCAGTCGGTGGCGCTGCGGCGTAAAACGGGTAGCCAATGGGGCGAAGGGCACAGTTTGGTCACCTTAG
>JAGRCC010000292.1 GCA_020433785.1 Anaerolineae bacterium | reverse complement strand
ACATCGGCTATGATGAAGGCGGCCAATTGACCGAAGCGGTCCGGCGTCATCCGTACAGTGTCGTTCTATTCGATGAGATCGAAAAGGCGCATCCGGAAGTTTTCAACACGTTGCTGCAACTGTTGGATGATGGTCGGCTGACCGACGGACAGGGACGGGTCGTCAATTTCAAGAATACGCTGGTTATCATGACCAGTAACATTGGCAGTCACTACATTATGGAATTGGGCGCTGAAGCGGCTGAACCTAAAGTAATGGAAGCCCTCCGCCAGCATTTCCGGCCGGAGTTCTTAAACCGGATCGATGACATTATCACCTTCCATCGCCTGACCCGCGAAGATTTGGTCAGAATCGTGGAAATTCAGTTGGCCAATCTGCGCAAACTGTTAGCGGAGCGCAAACTAACGCTCGTGTTAACCGAGGCAGCCAAACAGCATCTGGCCGAAGTGGGCTATGATCCCACCTTTGGGGCCAGACCGCTCAAAAGAGCTATCCAGCGCGAACTTCAAGATCCACTAGCGATGCAGCTGCTGTCCGGTAAATTCCGCGAGGGCGATATCATTGAGGTTGATTATCACGAAGGGTCAATCGTGTTTAAGAACCCCCAAAAGATGAGCCAGGCCGTCAGATGAAATAAGCCCGGCATAATTGGCTCAAAAGAAACACCAAAAAGGCCGGTAGCCTCTTGAACTACCGGCCTTTTTTTATTGGCCGAAATTACAGTTATTTACAACCTCAGTTTGTAGCCAAATTTTGATACCTCGTACAACAGGCCGGTGGTCATTAACCACCGAACTTTACGAATGTGCTTGTTTTCGGCAGTCTGCGGTCAGCTAGCGGCGGTCTATGGATCTCGTCGTGCGGGGCAAAAAATTGCTACTAGCTGACCGCTAACGGCTGAAGGCTCCCAGATTCTAATAAACCTCTTACACTCGTCTATCATTATTCTAACACTCGGATTCTATCATGAGAGTGTAACGTTAATGAGTAAATTAAATCGATTAAATTTTCGATCAAATCATCATTTTCTTAGAAATAAGAAAGGAGCAACTACCATGTTTAGACGACCATTTCAATTATACCGTTCACAAAATCCCTGGCGCGATATCGATAGAATGCAGCGAGAAATGAGCCGCATGTTCGATGAGTTCGCGTACACCCCCCGTTCCCGCATGGCGCCGAGTTTTCCGGCCATCAATGTTTGGACCAATGAAAATGGTGCTGTCGTGACCGCCGAATTACCAGGCGTCAACCCTGAAGATATCGACATTTCCGTTGTGGGCGAAACGCTGAAATTAACCGGTTCTCGCCAGCCGGAAGAATTGGAAGAAGGGGCCAAATATCATCGTCGCGAGCGCGGTGTTGGTAGCTTTACCCGCACCTTCCAACTGCCTTTCACCGTAGAAGCCGACAGCGTCGAAGCGGTCTTTGACAAAGGGGTATTGCATATTTCGCTGCCCAGAGCCGAAGCTGAAAAGCCCAAGAAAATTGCGGTCAAAGCGGCCTAAGCGCCTACTATAAATACTGAATAGTTAACAAGCATAGCATTTTAAGGAGGTACCATCATGGCCAACGAAAATAGCACTCTACACACACAAGACGTTGAAAAACAAGAGGTTCAAGTCGCCGAGGGGACAGAACGCACTCGACCGGGGCGAGCCTACGTGCCTCGCGCCGATATCTACGAAATCGAAGAAGCCTTAGTTGTATTAGCCGATATGCCTGGCGTCGATCAAAACAGCCTTGATATTACACTTGAAAAGAACGTGTTGAGCATTCGCGGTCACGTTGAAACGCAAAATCCCGACAACTATAATCTGGCCTACGCTGAATACGAAGTGGGTGACTACGAACGCAACTTCACCTTGTCCGACGGCATCGACACCGACAACATTAGCGCCTCAATCAAAAACGGCGTTCTGCAAATCAATCTACCTAAATCAGGTCCGGCTAAAGCCCGAAAAATCAACGTCTTAGCTGCTTAAATAAAAAGAGACCCGTTTTGCAACGGGTCTCCTATTAGACAAGATTAATTTACGAAAAAGAGCGCCTTTACAAGATAAAGGCGCTCTTTTTTCCTCCCGAACGTGGCCCCAATGAATAAGCTTAGCATATCATTACAACATTACATTTCGCATTACGATTTGACCACAATTAACCATTTAAGCTCATTTCTTTGAATTAGTCGGTTGATTGAGATTTTTCTTTTACAGCAGCCAAAACCTTAACCGTATAGCGATTAATCTTTAAATCCAGTTGAATGGCAATCACCTTCTCGATAAAATAATTTCGTGAGTCTGGAACAGGCCGGCCAATTAAACTTTGTAACCACCGATGAATTTCCTGGGCGCTAGCAAAATTATCGGCCAGAAAGGATGTCGTTTTTAAACCGAGATTATGGTTAGCCCTCATTGATGAGGTTAAGGTCTTTGCGCATTTCCATGACCATCGAGCTCATTGATTGGCGTCTCTCCAATTCAACCATTAAGATTACTCCATAACTATCCCCTTTTTGAATCAGTTGAAATTGGACAATTTTTTCAAATTTGAAGTTGGGGCTATCGGGTGCCGCTTTGCCTATTAGATTATTTGACCAGGCCGACACCTCTTCAAGGGTGGTAAACCCTTCTTTTGCGATTAACTTTGTAATCATTTCTAGCTCCTTTCTTTAACGTCAGAGATTTTATACATTTTTAGGAAGAACAAATAGAATTACATTTAAGTATACGTATAGGCCTCAACAAATGGGAAGCGTAGAAACTGCCACTTTCCGCCAGCCGGCCAAGGGAATAACTACTGATAATCTTTTGCTATCTCAGTAAAAACTACGGATAATTCATCTGAATTGACCCGGCCAATAGCCCAAAATGAGGCTTTCAGCTATAATCGCTGCCTATGCAACCAACCAACCCGACCGATCGTTTACCGCCTTTTTGGGCTATTGTCATTGTTTTCCTTTCAAATTTCTGTGTTTTGGTGATTGAATTGCTCGCTGGACGAATGATGGCGCCCATTGTGGGGGTCAGTCTTTACACCTGGACCAGTATCATCGGGGTAGTGCTGGCCGGCATCAGTCTGGGAAACTATCTGGGCGGCCAAATTGCCGACCGGTGGGCGAGTCGCAACGTATTGGCCTTTATTTTCGCGTTGTCGGCTTTGGGTAGTGTTAGTATTTTGGCTTCATTGACCGGAGTGGGGCCGCTTCAGGCATTGGACCTACCAGTTATTGCCAGTGTGGTTTTAATCTTCACAGCCGTTTTTCTGCTGCCGGCCACCATTCTGGGCATGATCAGCCCCATTGTAGTCAAACTCACCCTCAACGATCTCAGCCAAACCGGCGATATTGTCGGTAAGATTTATGCCGCCGGTGCGTTGGGAAGTATTGCCGGCACGTTCGCCACCGGCTTTTTTCTGATCAGCACCTTTGGCACTCGACAGATTGTTTGGGGTGTAGCCGGGGCGCTGCTCCTTATCGGTCTAGTCATCAGCTTGAGCCAGCGAGGTCGCAGTCGATACGCTTATCTGGGCCTTTTTCTAGCTTTCCTGGCTTTATCCGGCTTGGCCTGGCAGCAGGGCTGGCTCAATAGCCAATGCCTACGCGAAACCAATTACTTCTGCATCAAAGTTCGCCTCGATGACGAAAATGAAGATTTACGCATTCTCACGCTCGATCGCCTGGTCCATAGCTACGTCGATTTAACTGATCCCACCAACCTGCGTTATGGTTACGAGCAAATCTATGCCGATGTATTGGCCGCGGTTTTCCCGGCCCAAGCGCCCGTGTCGGTTTTGTTTATCGGCGGGGGCGGCTATACCTTTCCCCATTATATCGAGGTGGTTCATCCCGGCAGCCAAATCGAGGTCATCGAAATCGATCCCGGCGTGACCGAAGTCGCTCACGAGCAGTTGGGCCTGCCGTTGGATACGACCATCAGCACCTTCAACGAAGATGCCCGCCACTTTATTACTAATTTACCTCAAACAGCTCAATATGATCTTATCGTCGGCGACGCCTTTAACGACTTTTCGGTGCCGTATCATCTAACCACGTTAGAGTTTAACCAGCTTATTACGACCCACTTGAAGCCTAATGGGGTTTACATGGTCAACATCATCGACGGCAAACAAGGTGACTTTTTGCGCGCCTACGTCAACACCTTACAGCAAACCTTTGCCCACGTTTATGTCGCCGCTACCGTTGGCGAGTTAGGCACGGTTAGCCGTCAGACTTACGTTGTTTTAGCCACGCAAGGTTCGCTTGATACGGCCATCAGCACTGACCCGCTGGCGCAAACCTTTGTCCCCGAAGCCGAAATAACCACCTATCTTCAGGCCAACCCGCCCATTCTGCTAACCGACGACTACGTCCCGGTCGATAACCTGCTCGCCCCCGTCTTTGCCGACTCCGGCTCGTGAGGTTAGGTGGCTTGAGCTTCGTCCGATAGCCGGTAAACTTCCAGCAGCGGCATGCCCAGGTTGTGAATCTTAGTCAAAATCCCGTACAACGCCGCCTGATCGACAACCGGCCCGGCCAGCACCGTGGTGCCGTCGGGCTGCTGCGTCAACGTCAGGTCGCCGAACCAATCAGCCCAGCGCTCGTCAAGATGGCCCTTTATCCGAATTTTATAGGTGGTGGTCATAGGTTTCGCCTCCGTTCGATAAAGAAGTAGTATCTAACCTTTATGCTTCTACTTTATCACTAAACGAAGGATCTGTCGGGAACCAAAAGAGGTATTACCGGGTTTATTTTTGCGGGGTAAAGACCGCGTTACTCTAATAACCCCAACTCTCGGCCGCGAGCCACGGCCTGAGTCCGGCTTTCAGCATTGAGTTTGCCGAAAATGTTGCTGAGATGCTTTTTGACGGTCCCCTGGGCAATGATCAGCGACTTGGCAATCTGGCTATTGGAAGAGCCGGCCGCTACCAGGCGCAGCACCTCTAACTCGCGCTCACTCAACGGCTCGAGCAGTGCCTCCGCTGAGGACGGCGCAGAAACCGGCGTCGTTTGGGCCTCTTTTGGCGGTTGTTCTTGCAGGATTGCCCCCTGAAGTTTCTGGGCATAAGCCGCGTGGGTTGGCTGCTTGGCCTGAAGCTCACTCAGCAACTCAGCCATCGGCTGGCCTTCATTAACGAAAACTCGAAAATACCCTTCCGGTTGCCCCAATTGGAGAGCGTCAGCCAGAACCGAGACAGCCCGGTCAATATTCCCGTTGAGTTGATAAGCCAGAGCTTGCAAAACCAACCCTTCGATTAGATAGGAAAGCCGGCCTAGCGACTCAGCCTGACGCGTCAACTTAGCCAGCAAGTCGAGCGCTTTATTAAGGGAGTCACTTTCGGGACGCAGCCGCGCCTGGACAATATGAATCCGGGCCAAGGCTACCCCGGCGTTTTCAGCTATAATCCATGGGTCATCGCTAGCGAGATTTTTATCCAGCTTCATACCCCATTGAACCGCTTCGGCCAGCTTTCCTTGGGCCAGGAGCAGCCGAATTTTAAGCAGACACAACACGTGTTCGGAAAAAGGATGGGCTATCTCTTGTAGAATTTTCTCAGCTTCCGATACCAGTTGGTCGACCCGATCAGTCTTCCCTTGATATTGGCAAACCAGAGCCAGATGGAGCCGGTCCATCATCGAGCCGATCTTTAAACCGCCGACATCGCTAAGTTTGATGGCCTGCTCCAAATAGGTGGCCGCCTCATCTAATCGATTCCATTCCGAGTAAATCTGCCCCAGCCCATCATAAGCAAAGCTAACGCCCGGCGAATGCTGATCCTGTTCCTGGCTGGCCAGTTGAACCGCCTGCCGATACAGCATCTCGGCGGCCCGTAACTCTCCGGTTAAATCCTGAAACTGCGCCAGTTTAGCGATGCCTAACAGCGCCCAAAATAGGCTACCCGCCTTTTCACTAAGTTCGATGGACTTTCGCAGAAGCGACAGAGCCTCTTTTTCTTGTTTGTTGTTGAAAACAGCCCCTGCCCAAATCAAGGTAATAAAGCCTTGCAAATAAAAATTACTTGCACCAGCATGGGCTAAAGCCTGTTTCGCCAGCGCGATAGCCTCAGGGAATTTGTTTTGCGTGACCAATAAGACCGCGTTATAGGTCAGCAGTTCAGATTGAAGATCCTTAAAAGCGGCGTCCGGCTCAAGCAGGCGATCTTTTTGTAAAGCCTGGTTCACCTCTTCAATCCGGACAGCTAGATTGTCGTAATCACTTGAGACAAGTTCTAACGACGCTTCGATCAAGCCCAGGCGAGGCCGGGCGGCAATTTCTTTGGGCGGTAAAACGCCCATCCAACGCTTGATAGTCGCGATTTGCCCGCGCATCATCAACGGCCTGGCGTGCGTTTCGATCAAATCCGCCGCCCGATCTACTTTACCAGCGGCCAGCGCATAACGGATGGCCTCACCAATAAATCCGTTAAGCTCACACCACCGGCTGGCTTGCAGCTTGAGCCACACCACTTCCTGCGCTTCGACCGTGTGCTGTAATCGATTTTGCAGCACTTGGGCAAACAGCGGGTGGTACCGGAACCAGCGCCATTCGTTGTCAAGGGGAACGATAAATAAATTGCTATGGACCAGATAGTTGAGAATCTCTTGAGAGGAGGTTGGCGGTTGGAGATTAGAGCTTGGAGAGGGTGGAGAGCCGGTTGAAAGCGTTTGGATCGGATCAATGGCGGCGATTTTTACAGTTGTATTTCTAATTTCCCCCTTTTTAATTTCTTCATTCTTTATCTCGGCTTCACCCATCACCACCACGCACAGCGGCCAGGACAACCGCTCTAAAACCGAGGTCTTGAGCAAAAAACGCTTAACCGCCTCCGACTGCTGATTGAGCACTTCATCGACCAAATACTCGACCACATAATGATGGCTGCCGGCAAAGGATTTGATAAAGGTCGACACATCTTGCACCCGCTGCATCGACAGCGCGGCCAGTTGCAGCCCGGCAATCCAGCCTTCGGTGCGCTCTTCCAGCATGCAAATGTCGTCCGACGAGAGGCTCAATCCCATTCGCTCATTGAGAAAGGTCGCCATTTCTTCGATATTGAAGCGTAAGTCGGCCGAGCGAATTTCGGTAATTTGCCCGCGCACCCGCCAGCGCGACAGCGGCAGGGGCGGATCGACCCGCGTGGTCATGACAATGTGGAGTTGACGGGGGAGATGTTCCATTAGGAAACTGAGCGCGTCGTGAATGGCATCGATCTCAATCGCGTGGTAATCATCGAGAACCAGCACAATATGGCGATCGAGGCCGGCGATGTCGTTGATCAGCGCAGTTAGCAGCGACTCGACTGGGGGTAGCTGGGCCGCTTGCAGCGCGCCCCGCATTGTCTGACCGACATCCGGTTCAACCTGTTGAATCGCCGCGGCCACGTAAGTTAAAAATCGCCCCAGATCGTTATCGGTTTCTTCCAGAGTCAACCAGGCGACGTCAGAATGATGAATGATGAATGGTGAAAGATGAATTCTTGGCTCACCATTCATCTTTCTGGCTTCATCGTTCCTGGTCAGCCAGTGGCTGACCAGAGTGGTTTTGCCGAAACCGGCGGGGGCGGAAACCAGGGTGAGCCGGCGCTGAGGGGTTAAACCGTCAGTGAGTTTTTGTAACAGGCGGGGGCGGGGGACCAGTTCGGGCCGAGGTTGAGGAATATAAAGTTTGGTGGTTAGAACTGGCGTCGGCACCGTTACCGTCCATTTAAGTTAAAAGGCCTTCTCAACAACCGGATAAATATGACTAAGTTCATTAAGAAAATCATCAACGCCAAAAGTTGGCTGTCTGAGCTGGTGATAATCCAACGTAATATCGGCCCATTTTTTATATTCGTGGGTGCGCGATGCTAATAAATCAGGATAGCACCGGGCCAGAGCAGCTTCGTGCGTTTCGTCGGGCTGCTGGTTAAATTTTTCCCGCCATACCACCGGGGCCGGATTGGTGCAGTAGGCCGAGCGCATCCGTTCCTGCACTGCCAGCGGCGTATCAAGGTAAACGATAGTGGTTAATTTTTTCAAACGCTCAAGCAGGTCATTGCCGGTGTAGATGACGCTACCGGTGGTATCGATAATAATGTTACGATTATGGCGGGGATTAGCTTCAATATAACTCAAAATCTCTGTCAGAATTCCCACTTCATAACGCAAATATTTGGCCTCACGTTCCGGATAGTGGGTTTCATAGGGAAACCCCATCCACGCCCCCATAGAAATGGTCATACCATCTGATGCAGTTAATTCCGGTTTCAACCGCTGTTCGATTAAATCATCGCAACAAAAACGCTGATAGCCCTGTTCGACCAGTTGGCTTGACCAATGTGATTTCCCTGTACCTGACATTCCAATAAAAGATAATCGCATGAGACGTTCGCTCGCACCCCCAAATTTTCTATACCCTTTATCATACTCGATCATCAAATTTTTTGCAGATTTGAACGAGGATGTGAGTTGACCCTATTTTAACCTCCCTAAATCAGGAACCGGGAATTCGGTTACTTTTACACCAACTATCCAAAATAGCGCTTCTAACCCAAGTTAACACCGGTCGGTGCCAGGGTTAGCAACGAAATTAGCCGCTCGAAGAAACGTGGTTAACAGAGAGCTATTGCTACCCGCCCCAAGACTCGCTACTATTAGACCTGCTTATTAGCTTATCTCAACATCAAAAAGGAGTGATGAAGTGAAACTGTTTAATCATGTGATGGTCACCATCTTTTTGGGGGTGACTGTCGTTCTGGCAGCCGCCTGTGGCAATACTGCGCCCACCGCTGAGACCACTGCCGCAGAGCCGACCGAAACCCAAGAAGCCGATGCGGTTGAAGAAACGGCTGATTTAGACGCGCTCAAATCAGCCGCCGTCGAAACCTACGCCGCCATCGTTTTCGCCACGTATGAGGATGCCTACAACTTGGCGGTCGATCTGCAAGATAAGATCGATGCCTTTGTGGCCGACCCTACCGCCGAGACCATGCAAGCGGCCAAAGAGGCCTGGCTGGCCGCCCGCGAGCCTTACGGCCAGACCGAGGCCTTCCGCTTTTACGGCGGCCCCATCGACGACGAGGACGGCCCGGAAGGCTTAATCAATGCCTGGCCGCTGGATGAGGTTTATATCGACTACGTTGACGGCGAAGACAACAGCGGCATCATCAACGATACCGAAACCTACCCGACCATTGATAAAGAACTACTGATCTCGCTTAACGAGGTCGGCGCCGAAGAGAACATCAGCACCGGCTTCCACGCCATCGAGTTTTTGCTGTGGGGCCAGGATTTGAGCAGCGACGGCGCGGGTAACCGGCCTTATACCGATTACGTCGCCGATGGCACCGCGCCCAACCCGGATCGGCGCGCCCTCTACTTACAAACAGCCGCCGAGCTACTGGTCGAAGATTTGGCTGAATTAAAAGAGGCCTGGGACCCGGCCGTCGAGGGCAACTATCGCGCCGACTTCTTGAGCCAACCGCCGCACGACGCCCTGCAAAAAATCTTCACCGGCATCGGCGTGCTGAGTAAGTCGGAGCTGGCCGGCGAGCGTATCTTCACCGCCTACGACAACCAAGATCAGGAAGACGAACACTCCTGCTTCAGCGACAACACCCACCGTGACATTATCACCAACGCCCAGGGTATCTACAACGTTTATATGGGTGAGTACACCCGGGTCGATGGCTCCACCGTCAGAGGCACCTCCCTGGCCGATGTCATTGCCGCAGTCAACCCCGATTTGAATGGAGAGCTGGTCGCCCTGCTGGATACCACTTTGCAGCAAGTCAACAGCATCCACGTCCCGTTCGATCAAGCTATCGTTCTAGCCGATGAGCGCCCGCAAATTCTGGAAGTGGTCACGGTTCTACAAGACAGCGGCGACAAAATTGCCGAAGTCAGCTCCGATTTGGGGTTAACCATTAACACCGCTCTGCCCGAGTAAACACCAGCACCCCAGCCGGTTACGCCAGGTCTAAAGGGGACTACCCCCTTTCCGCTTTGGCTCGAATTTGGCAATCCGGGCCAAGCAACTTATGATTTATCGATTGAATTAAGCATGGTCAGTGGTCAGTGAAAAATTTATCA
The DNA here is from genome assembly GCA_020433785.1 of Anaerolineae bacterium. The sequence goes on along the minus strand of JAGRCC010000292.1, from coordinate 5,040 downwards.
CTGACCACTGACCATTTCCTGAAGTGAGCAAAAAATTGCGACGATCAATAACCGTATCCGTTTTTATAATTTTAGCCTTGTCCGGTCTGCTGCTCCTTTTCGCCGCTTGTAACACGGCCAATCCGGAACCTGTCACCGACAGCGATATCCCGGAAGCCGGCGAAGAATTATTGGGCGGGCAAGCCACGGTGTTCAACACCACACCCAATGCCTTCGGCCAGCCGGCACCCGGCCTGGAGCGCCACGACGGGCTGCTCTTCTTTGTGGGCAACTCCTTCTTCAATCAAAACTGGGTGACCGCCCCGGCCTCGACCACCGCCCGCGATGGCTTAGGCCCACTGTTCAACTCGCGCTCCTGTGCGGGCTGTCATTTCAAAGACGGTCGAGGCCGACCGCCGGAAAAGGACGGTGAATTGTCCACCGGTTTTCTCATCCGCCTCAGCATTCCCGGCTCCGATATCCACAAAGCGCCCCTGCCGGAACCGACCTACGGCGGCCAGTTCCAAGACCAAGCGATTAACGACACACCCGCCGAAGGCTCAATCCAGGTGGTTTACAGTGAAATCACCGGCGCCTTTGCCGACGGCGAAGCGTACAGTCTGCGAGAACCCACCTACAAATTGGTTAACCTGGCCTACGGCGACCTTCACCCGGAAACGATGATGTCGCCGCGCGTCGCCAACCAGATGATCGGCATGGGTTTGCTCGAAGCCGTGCCGGAAGAAACCATCTTGGCTCTGGCCGACCCGACCGACGCCGATGGCGACGGCATCTCCGGCCGGCCGAACTACGTCTGGGATGCTTTCAACAACCGCATGGCTCTGGGTCGCTTCGGCTGGAAAGCTAACCAGCCGCACGTCCTCCAGCAGGTGGCCGGCGCTTTTGTCGGCGACATCGGCATCTCGACCACGTTGTTTCCGGACCAAGAGTGCGCCATCCCGCAAACTGAATGTCTGGACGCAGCCAATGGCGGCCAACCGGAAATCGCCGATGATGACTTGCTCAAGGTCGTCCTCTACGCCAGTTCGCTGGCCGTGCCGGCTCAGCGCGATTGGCAAGATGAAACCGTCCGGCAAGGCCAAATACTTTTCACCGACGCCCAATGCACGGCCTGTCACACGCCGGTCCTACAAACCGGCATTCACCCGTCGATTCCCACTCTCTCCCACCAAACTATCCACCCCTACACCGATTTACTGCTGCACGATATGGGCGACGGCTTAGCCGACAAGCGGCCCGACTTTCAAGCCACCGGCAGCGAATGGCGCACGCCGCCGTTGTGGGGCATCGGCCTGATCGAGACGGTCAACAAACACAGCTATTACCTACACGACGGCCGGGCCAGAAACTTAACCGAGGCCATCCTGTGGCACGGCGGCGAAGCCGAAGCGGCCAAAGACATTTTCCTGAATATGAACCAGGCCGATCGCGACGCCTTGATTGCGTTTTTGAAATCTTTGTAATACACCCAAGAAAGGTCACGTTTGTGAAGCGTTCTAACCCTCTAACCCCTCGCTCGATGCTCACCTTGAGTTTAATCGGGCTAATTTGTTTGCTCCTCGCCGGTTGCGCCTCATCGGCGCAGCCCGAAGCCTCTGAAACCCAGGAGCCCGCGCCGCCTACCGAGGAAACGGTCATCGGCAGCGGATTTGATCGCCATGCCCTGCTGGTCAATATGGCCGACAATGTGATTGTGCCGCTGCTCCAAGATTTTGAGGAACAGGCCGCCGCCCTGAAAGACGCCACCCACCAGTTTCGCGATGACCCCACCGAGGCGAACTTAGAAGCCGTTCAACAAGCCTGGCAGCAGGCCACAATGACCTGGAACAAGGCCATTTTTTTTGAGCTGGGTTCCTTTCGCAAACCCAACGGCGATTTAGTGTCATTTATGGAGATCTACAACAAAATCGACAAGTGGCCGACCAACGTTGACTTTATCGAAAAATTCATCGCCGAACAAGAGGCCATCGATGAGCCGATGATCGACGCCAACGGCTCTACCACCAAGGGGCTGCCGGCTATCGAGTATCTGATTTTCAATCCGGCGGGCAACGCTCAGGTGGTCAGCAGTTTTACGGATGGCCCGGCTGGTCCAAAACGGATGCAATATCTAGTGGCCGCTGCGGAGAATACTCATAGCAAAGCCGAAGAGTTACTCAACATTTGGGCCGCCGAGGGTGACAATTACGCCCAGATGTTTATCAACGCCGATGCGGACAGCGGCGATCCCCAAGCTTCGATCAGCTTGCTGGTCAATCAAATGACCGCCAGCCTGGAAGATATCGTCAAACGAAAAATTGGGCACCCGTTGGGGAAAACGTCTCAGGCCGGGGTTCGACCGGAGCTAGTCGAGGCGGAGATGAGCGGCATCTCCGGCCAACTGCTGCACAGCAACTTTGAGGGCTTTGCCAACGTTTTTAACGGCGACGGCTCAGCTGGCCAGCAGTTGGGCTTTGATGACTACCTCGACTACCTGGGGGCCGAGTACGAAGGCCAGCCGCTGTCGAAAGTGATTAACGCCCAAATCGAGACGACACAGGCTGCGCTGGAGGCCATCGATGAACCGCTTCACCAGGCGATGGAGAACCAGCCCGACCAGGTAGAGCTGGTTTACAACGAGGCCCGTAAGCTGATCGTTTTGATCAAAGCTGATATGGCTAATCATCTGGCAGTCACCATGACCTTTAGCGACAGCGATGGCGACTAAATTAATCGATCGGCTGCTGGACCTACGCCAGCCGGTTTCGATTTTACCGCTGGTGGTTTTCAGAGTCCTGTTCGGCCTGTTGATGCTGGCCGGGACGATTCGCTTTGTGGCAAACGGCTGGATTGAGGCGTTTTATCTCAAGCCGGAATTCCACTTTACGTATTACGGCTTCGCCTGGGTCAAACCGCTGCCCGGTGTCGGGTTGTATCTGGTTTTTGGGCTGGTGGCCGTTGCCGCGCTGTTTATCGCGCTGGGGTTTATGTACCGAGCCGCCATCATCGTCTTTTTCTTACTCTTCACCTACACCGAACTGCTCGATAAAACCTACTACCTCAACCATTACTACTTTATCTCGCTGCTCACTTTTCTGCTGATTTTTTTGCCGCTGCACCGCAGCGGTTCCCTCGATAGCTGGCTGTGGCCGGCGCTAAAAACCGGCGTTGTACCGCGCTGGACCCTCTTCGCTATCCGCTTACAGTTGGCGCTGGTCTACGTTTTTGCCGGTATCGCCAAACTCAACGGCGATTGGCTTTTTCAAGCGATGCCGCTCAAGCTGTGGCTGGCCGCCCAAACTGACTTTCCGATCATCGGCTTTCTGTTCGATCACGCCTGGTTCGCCTACCTGATGAGTTGGAGCGGCGCCATTTACGATCTAACCATCCCCTTTTTTCTCCTGTGGCGTAAAACACGCCCCACTGCCTACCTGGCCGTCATCGGCTTTCACGTGATGACCGGCCTAGTTGTTCCACATCGGCATGTTTCCATGGATTATGATCGCCTGCACGGCTATCTTCTTTTCCGAACAAGATTACCAAGCGGCTATCACGTTCATCCGAACGATTTTCCACCGCCTGTCCGTTCGCGTTGATCACCCGCTTCCCGGTCGCTTCCTGCCGATGAAATTAACCTTTGCCTCCGGGGTCGAGGCTTCAGCCGGCCTCAGCCCGATCTCACCCACTAAAATCTCGACACTCTCATTATCTACGGCGACAACCTCCGCCTCAAACCGCCCCTCGAATTCTCCCAATAACAACCATCACTCCCCTCAACCATCCCGAACCGAACGCCTCATTCTCATCCTGCTAAGCCTGTTCTTCATCCTCCAAATCCTCATCCCCCTACGCCATTGGCTGTACCCCGGCAGCGTCCTCTGGACCGAAGAAGGCTTCCGCTTTTCCTGGCGCGTGATGCTGGTCGAAAAAACCGGCTTCACCCTCTTTCACGTCCGCGACCCCAACACCGGCCAGGAATGGACCGTCTATCCCCGCGATTACCTGACCTACCAGCAAGAAAAGCAGATGTCGTTTCAGCCCGATATGATTCTGGAATTCGCCCATTATTTGGAGAAGCGGCTGGCCGGCCCCCATCAATCCGAGCTCGAAATCCGAGCCGAGGCGTACGTCAGCTTCAATGGCCGCTCAAGCCGGTTGCTAATCGACCCATCCGTCGATTTAACCCAACAGCAAAACAACCTTTTACCGAAATCTTGGATACTCCCGATAGAGTAAGGCTTGTTTGAACCTTATTCCCCAATTTGAACAGATGAGTTATAAATACTTACGCCCCGAATAAACCGCAAAACTAAAATTTTTATACCAACAATTCACATCCGCAAAGTTCGCCTGTTTGAGCCACGTCAACTGCTGGGATAAGGTTGACATCTTATCTTCTTTCATTCTCTCCAAAGCGGATGCCAGTGTCGCGTCGGAGACACCCCTTGCTTTTACTTGCTTCAACCACATCTCTCTATAGATTTTTTCAACGGCCGGAGTTTTGCCAAGAACTTGATCGGCGTTGATGAACAACCCGTTGTCATTCAAACTCGAAAATATTTTTTGAAACAAGGTCTCCTTTTCGGCATCCGATAAATGATGGATCGACAGCGCCGAGATAATGAGATCATATTGGCCATCGATTGGCTCCGCGGCATAATCCTTAACCACGTATTTTATTTTTGGGTTGTCATTGCCGAATCTCTGTTTCGCCTGTTCCAACATAGCGTCTGATAAATCAAACAGGGTAAATTCGGCGTTGGGATAACATTGAGCCACAAGCGACGCGAAAAGTCCGGTTCCTGCGCCTAAATCAAGAACCCTGGTTGGAGCAGTTTCTAAAAGGGTGATTATCTCCAAAGCTGTCCCATAAAAATCATCAAAGCATGGGATCAACTGTTTTCTGGCCGCATCATACGCTTTGGCGGCTTTATCAAAAGCATCTTTGATAGTCATAAATCTCCTTCGCACATACTTAACGACAAGCTGAGACTTGCCATAGGTGACGGTCATGTAGCGTCGATAAATCGACCTGGGTGGGCTAAACGGATGTTCATTTTC
>JAGRCC010000291.1 GCA_020433785.1 Anaerolineae bacterium | reverse complement strand
AAATGCCGTCTTTCATGACCGCAATCCGGTCGGCCATGTTGAGCGCCTCGACCTGGTCGTGGGTCACATAAATAAACGTTGTCCCCAAGCGTTGGTGCAGCTTAGAAATTTCGGCCCGGGTTTGAACGCGCAGCTTAGCATCCAAGTTGGACAGCGGCTCATCGAGCAGGAACACCTTCGGGTTACGGACGATGGCTCGACCTAACGCCACCCGCTGCCGCTGACCACCGGACATCTGCTTAGGCTTACGGGGCAAAAGTTGGGTAATGCCCAAAATTTTGGCCGCTTCCTGAACGCGCTTATCGATTTCAGCCTTGGGAGTTTTGCGCAGTTTCAAACCAAAGGCCATGTTATCGTAGACCGTCATGTGAGGATAGAGCGCGTAGCTTTGGAAGACCATCGCAATGTCGCGGTCTTTGGGCGGAACATCGTTGACCACGCGGTCGCCAATGAGGATTTCGCCGGAGGTGATCTCCTCCAGACCGGCTAGACAGCGCAGCGCCGTTGATTTGCCACAACCAGACGGACCAACCAAAACCAGGAATTCCTTATCAGGGATATCGAGGTTTAAGTTATTGACGCCGATGACGTCTCCCCACGCTTTTACCATATTCCGGTATTGTACTTTAGCCATTAATTGTTTGCCTCCTTACAAACTATAGACACTACATTTTTGTAGATGTGTTCCTATCAAGTTAGGAACTCAAAATTTATAGCCATAAAGCCAGATCGCTAGATTGACGAATAACCAGTGATGGCTCAAAAACAACTTCTTTGGACTGCAAGGTGTCCCCTCTTAAATGAGAAGCCAGCATCTCACACGCTTTCTGACCTAGTTTGTAGATAGGATAATTAACGGTCGTTAGAGGCGGCTGTGCATATTCGGCCAGGATAATATCGCCGTAGCCGGTTACGATCACATCGCTGCCAACCTCTAGCCCCTGATCCCGAACGGCGGCCATAACCCCCAAGGCCATTAGGTCATCGGAAGTGATGATGGCTGTCGGCGTTTCCGGTTTACTAAGAAGCGTTTGAGCGGCCCGGTAGCCGTCTTTTTGAGAGATATCGCTAACTTCCAAAAATTCTTCATCAATGTGTTTGTTGGCGTTTTGCATAGCCTGGCGAAAACCGGCCAAAAATTCTGACGAAAAGAATAAGTGTTCAGGGGTATTAATCAACGCTATCCGCTCGTGCCCCTGTTGGATCACATACTCAGTAATCAGTTGAGCGCCTTCGACCGTATTTTCGGCCACAGAATAGAATTCGCCCTGCACGTTGGTGGTGCCAATGACAACAAATGGGAACTTTTTTTCCAACAGCAGTTCGATCCGCTCATCACGCCGGCGAGGTTGAGCAATGATAATGCCGTCGACGCGCCGGCTATTGATCAGTCGCAGATAACTCCAATTTTCTTCAGAACCAAGAGCCGAGGTGGATACCAGCAGATCGAATCCCTGTTGAGCCCCTTCGGTGGTGATGCCGGCTAATAGTTCATTAAAAAATAAGTCAGACGTTCTGGTGTTTTGAGTGGGTAATATAAAGCCAAATGTATAAGTGGGGGCATAACCCATCTCACGCGCGACGCGTTTGATATACTCACGGGTTTCTTCGCTAATATCGTCGTAATTGTTTAAGGCTCTAGAAACCGCCGCCACCGATTTGCCGACGGCTTCAGCAATATCTTTAAGAGTAACCCCGTCTCTGGGCGTTTTGGCTTTTGATAACCGCTTGCTCATTAACTAAATCCTTTAAGTTAACGAGCATTATAAACTAAAATTTTTCAGGAGTCAAGAAGCAATTAAAAAGCCCGGCAATCAATCTACCGGGCTTATCATTGTAATTTTTGTTGGGTATGTGATACTTATAGAACCTCTACTACAAAGGTGATCAC
>JAGRCC010000290.1 GCA_020433785.1 Anaerolineae bacterium | reverse complement strand
CCTTTCTTTGTTTACACTGTACTAACTACATGACACGTAATTAGAAAAGTCATAATTAACTGAGGAATATTGGTTAGCCAGATCATCCAACTGCTTTTCCAACTTTTCTCTGGATGAGGGTGACGCAGGCTTTTTAGAAATGGGTGTTTCTGCCGCCAGTTGCTTCTGAAGAAACTGCTGGATTTCCACTAACAACGCTTGATTAACGCTAGATGAGGGCGGGCTATGCCATTTGCTCGACTCATAACTATCGGCGGCAGGATACGTAATGGTCAAAGCACAGGGATGGCTCTCAACCAGTTGCTTAGCCTCGGCGCTACTGCTGGCTATATGGATCTCATAATCGGCCTGCTCCAGAATCTTGGCGATATGCTGCGCCTTGTCAGCATCGGGATGATAGAGAACGATATATACCTTTACCCCAAGTTCACTCAAAACCCTAACAATAGTCTGACTTGTGACGTTATCGGCCTCTTTAAGCGCTTGCAGTGCCGGCTCGATGACCGAGGCGCCCATGAGGATCAATGACCCGGCGGCAATCTCACGGACTGACTTATTTTGGTCCTTAAGGGTATTGAGTAATGGCCGGATAGCTTTTTCATCGCCAATTTTCCCCAATACTGTTGCGACAGTCCCCCGGACAACCGGCTGACTATCTTGAAGGGCAGCCAGCAACGGGTCAACAGCAGGCGCACCAATCTTTTCTAAACCTTTGATAGTGGCCTGGCGTGTTGTTTTATCGTCAAGTTTGAGGGCAGCTACCAGGGGAGCTACAGCCGCCCGATGCATCGGTTCGCTGGCCTGATCATCTAATGCAGTTACAAGGGGGGGGACCGCCTGCACGCCAAAGGCGATTAGGGCCGTGGCTGCGGCCTGGCGTACGGCCTCATCCGGGTCCTGCAAAGTATTGATGAGCGGTTCTATGGCCCCCTGATTAACTGATTTACCTAGAGCCTCAGCTGCGGCCTGGCGTACGCCCTTGTCTACATCTTGTAACGCTCTCACAAGAGCATCTACTAATGCCGGAAGTTCTACCGTATGTTTACCAAATCTACCCAAAGCTGTCGCTGCGGCCCGGCGTATCGTTGCATCTTCCTGGTAAGCCAGAGCTTTAATTAAGCCTTTCACATTGCGATTATCATATAACTTATCCACATTAGGTGGACCAAATAGGCCAAAGAATGTCATAACCCGCTACTCCTTTCTTGATTTCTGATCAAATCCTCAACATAATTCCATCGGTAATGTTTTTAGGCCGCGGATAGTGTGACTATCCGTTTGCCAGGTTAGGGTGTCGGCGACCAGCTTTAAGTTGCAAGTATGCTCAAGGATAGTTTGAAACGCAACTTGGGCTTCCTGGCGGGCTAAGGCGCCTCCAGAACAAAAATGAAGGCCGGCGCCAAAAGCCAGGTGAGGGTTTTCCGGTCGGCTTAGATCAAAACAATCCGGATTTTGAAAAATAGCCGGGTCACGGTTGGCTGCGCCGATAAAAACCATCAGCCCTCGCCCCTTTTTTATGGCGACTCCGTCAATTACGACATTATCCAGAGTAACCCGGCGCATCATTTGAACCGGCGTGTCATAACGAAGCATCTCCTCTACCGCCGCGTTGATCAAAGTTGAATCATTCCTAAGCAGCTGTAACTGCTCAGGGTGACGCAGCAGGGCCAGCATCCCGTTGCCAATTAAATTCTGGGTGGTTTCATGACCGGCCAGAAACAAGAAAATACAATGAACGGCAACGTCATATTCGCTGAGTTTGTCCCCACGATCTTCTACGGCCAATAATCGACTGATGAGGTCGGTCGTGGGCTGCTGGCGCCGTTGATTGACCAACTGCTGTAGGTAAGCCAGCATCGCTTCCAAACTTACTTGACCTTGGCGAAACAGACCCGCATCAACGTTAGCCCCCACAGCCATCGCAATGTCATGCGACCAGGCCGTTAAACGCCGGGCCTCACTGCTTACCACGCCCATTAACTCAGCCAGAACCAGAGCCGGTAGGGGAAAGGCGAAATCATTTATGAAATCGATAGGCGTGTTGGCGGGGATATTTGCTAATAACTGATTGACAATTTCCTCAATCCTGGGCCGGACAACTTGTAAGGAATGGGTCGCCATAGCTTTTTTGACCAAGTGGCGCAACCGGGCCAAGTTGGGCTTCTCGGCAAACAGGGGCGCAAACAGAGCGACGCCCGCCCGGTTAGGGGCAAAGTGGCGCTGGTCGCTCAAGATGGCAGCCACATCCTGATAGCGGGTGATGATCCACTGTTGCAGCGTTTCATCCCAATAGATGGGCGCCTCCGCCCGGAGCGCGTGATAAACGGGATACGGATTTCTAAAGAATTCCGGGCCGGTTAAACAAACATTAAACGGTTTAGCCTGACTCACTGCTTTGACCCTTTGTACCGTGTGTCTTTAATTGAGCGATGCGCTTGTTGATGTCAACATCGTCAGGGGCTAAGGTCGCATAGGCCTCAAACCAGGTTAACGCCTCCTGATAAAGTCCCAACGTTTCATATAATTCGGCGACTACGTATTTCAAGGTTGGATTTTTAGGTAACAAATAAGAGGCTTGCTGATACATATCGAGCGCGTCTTGCTTGCGGCCTAGCTCTTTTAGCAGGTTGGCTAGCGGCAGGTACGGATTGATTTTTTTGTCATCAATCTCCAGACAGCGGCGAAAACTGGCGATAGCTTCGTCTGGCCGGCCAGTCCGGTTCTGGATAACACCCAGCCTAAAGTGAGCCATATAGTCGTTAGGATTTAAAGCCAAGGCCTGCCGATACATTTCCTCTGCCCGTTGAACGTGTCCCGCTTTTTCCAAAACGATGCCCAACTTACTGTAAACCTCGGTAGAGAGGGGATCAAATTCAAGGGCCTGCCGATAGGTCTGTTCCGCTTCAGGGTAGCGTTCCAGGCTTTGTAAAAAATCGCCATAGTTGATATAAACCAGCGGTGAATTTTGGCTCAACTGGATGGCTTGTTTGTAAAAAGTTTCCGCTTCTTCGTATCGTTCTAATTTTTGAAGCAATCGGCCCAGATGCCGATAGGGAAAGACATAGCCCGGTTCCATTTGAATACATTGGCGGTATAATGCCTCGGCCTCGGTAAAGCGTTCGGTAAGCTCGTATAACAACCCCAGCGTGTTGCGCGGCGATACGTAATCCGCCTGCAACGCGATGGCTTGCTTGTAGTGTGTTTCCGCTAATTTATAACGTTGCTCATTGCGATAATAGTGACCCAACTGGTAGTTAACAAAGGCTTTCAGGAATGGGTCGGTCAGGCTTTCATATCGACTTAAACGCTCAAACAAGGGAATCCAGGCTAACAAGGAGCTATCTAATTTGTTGCGACAGTTGGGAACCTGCTGAAACAGTTCATACCATTGATAAAGATCGCCCTTTTCGCGGGAGTCCTCTTGGGCTTCCATAAATGTATCGACCAGTTTTTGGGCGTACGTGGACAGCCGAAATGATTGCAGAAACAACTTGATAAAGATGTCGAACCCCTGATTTTGGCACAGGTTATGATAAAGCCATTCGAGTTCCAAATTTTGCCATTGTTGATAGTTATGTTTTTCATCTTCCGGCAACGTCAATTCCGCCAGACGCATGTCATAATAATTTACCAGGCGCTGGTGAAGTTCCCGGTGCTGGTCCTTATTCTGATCAAAGCGATGCTGGATCATGAGGCGGCGCACAATGGAATGATACCGCCAGTAGCCTGTTTGTCCACTGGTAAAGGAAAATGATGATAACCAGGCAAACAACTCTTTGGCATCGATGCTGGGAACAAGGTAGGCAATGACCCCTTCATCAAAGAAGCGGGGGAAGGCACATAAGATGATGGCCTCGCGTTTAACCGATTCATAGTGGGGAATCCATTTGAGAAAGCTATCAACAACACTTTGCGTTACCGATAATTCGTCAATTTTGGTGGTGGTGCCGGTCGATAGCAGGGCCAGCATCAGGGGTAAATTGCCGGACATTTCTTGAAGCGCCTGGACGGTGGGCGGATCAGTTATACCCCGATTGAGCAAGAAGGTGCTGGCTTCTTCCGGCGAAAAAGGTTCTAAATTGACTTGTTTAATAATACCCAAGTAGGGACGCCACATCTCGGCCAGTTGTTCTCGCCCGGCCATCGCCAACGTGATATTTTGGCCCATTTTAGCCAGGTTTTCATCAGCCAGAAATTCAACACGGAGCCACTCATCGGTGAATGTGGATAAAAATTCCCACGTGTCAAAAATCAAAAGGATTCGTTTGTGGGGGGTAATTCGGCTAATATCCTGCACAAACGTTTGAGTGAGGATACGGTTGCTATTGAGTAACAGCTCGCGGCTTTGGGGGTCTTCTACGGTTTGATACAAATACTCTGAAAACTGAGCGTTATCTTCGATGACTTCCGGATAAGAATCATCTATTTGTAGTTTCTTAGACCGAAATGAGCTTTCTTTAGCCAGGTTGAGGGCGCGCCCTGCGGCTTGAGTCCCCTCATTTTCTTTTTGAATAATACGGGCTACTTCCTCGGCAATAGCGGCCAACTCTTCGTTGGCGCGGCTGCCGCCATCGCTCCATACCGGCCGGCCGTGTTTGGGTCTTACCTGCATTTGGGCGATCCAATCGACATTTTTCCAGGGGCACGCTTTCCCAATAACCGGAATAATGGTTAACCCTTCGGTTTCACGGCGCTGGAGTAACAGGGGTATCTCTTGATTTAAGATCAGGTCTGAGGTTAACGAGTTAACGGTGATGAGAAAAACAGCTACCCTGGCCCTGGCAATGGCCCCGGCTATGGCCTCTTGCCAATCGGTCCCCCCTTGAATTTGGTCGTCACTCCACAGATCAATTAAACCGCTCCCCTGGATGACCTGTAAATGAGATAGGAGCAGATCTTTTTCCTCTTCATCCTTTTGACTATAGCAAATAAAGACCGTCGGCTGAGAATTATTTTGAGGAGATTGCGCTGAATAAACCCGTCCGGAGTTTTCCAACATCGCCATTTTAAATTTCGGGTCTTCGAGAAGTTCCTGTCGCAAATGTTGGTATGAACCATAAGTTTGGGAAAAATTTCCCAGCTTTTCTCCCTGGTCTGTCAGATCTTGATAAAATTTGGCCAGGATGTCGGGGATGTTTTTTTGAGCTTCATTGACTCGCCCAACGGCGATGTTATTTTTTTTGCCTGACGACTCAACTCTATCGAGTAAGGTGGTTTTACCCACCCCACCGACCCCAAATAAATGGATCAGCAGGTATTCAGGGTCTACCGTGGTTAGGAGGGTATTAAAAAATTCAAGCTCTTGGCTTCGCCCTGTAAAATTTTGCCAAGCTTTATTTTGTAATCTCTGCTGCCAATAGCTAGCCATAATCTAATTCTTCGCCGTTTGTTAAGGCCCATAGTACCATAACCCTATGGCCTCATCAAATACCACTTAAGCCCCTCGTACAGCCAAAAACTCGCCGTTGCCCACAGGCACCTGACATGTAGTGAATTCAGCATCAGCCGAAACCATGGCCACAAAGCCGGCCAACTCACTCCGATGAGATACGGCATTATCTACCACCAACAAGCCACCCTCACGAACTACTCGCCTCAAGTTCTTCCACCAGCCCTCATATTCTCTACGTTCACTATCCAGAAAGATAAGGTCAAAACTGGATGAGACCGCGCCTTCAAGAAACTCTCCGGCATCTCCACGAACCTGGGTAATAACGTCAGCCATCCCTGCCCGCTCAATATTTGTGGCCGCCAAATCATACTTGAACTCAGATAATTCAATTGTTGTGACATACCCCCTAATGACCCGCGTTGCCCAGGCCAGCCATAGGGTTGAATAGCCATTGGAGGTACCAATTTCCAGGACACGGCGAGCATTGGTGGCTTGAATGAGCACTGACAAAAACTCGCCGGTATCACGAGTGATATTAAGCATTCGACCAGGCCGATCCGCAATGGCTGCGTCGTTATCCCGGCCAAACTGCTCTAGCTCGTTCAGTAAATTCTCAAGGGATTGATCCATCGTGTATGACCCTCTAACCGCCCAACGAATAAAAATCCATAGGGCGCGACAAAAGCAGATATCGCATTTAACGAGATGATTTCTGGCCAAAAAAATAGCTTTTTATACGTTCTTTTGCGTCTCTTGCGCCTGTAGCGTCTTT
>JAGRCC010000289.1 GCA_020433785.1 Anaerolineae bacterium | reverse complement strand
AAATCAGATTGGGGCAGCCCCAACCTGGCCGACTTTGATCGACCTCTGGCGAAACGTGGCCTCGATGACGCGCCCCGTATAGGCGATGTCCTGATCAATTTCGATCAGGCACCGGACAAAATCCTATCGTCGCCGGCTAAACGGGCTCAACAAACCGCCGAGCTAGTGGCCCAGGCCTGCGGTTATAAAAAATCCATCGAATGGCACGACTCATTCTACGGCGGCGACAGCGAAGACCTCATTGGAGCCATTCGCCGCCTGCCCGAAACTGTCGAGCGGGTGTTGTTGGTGGGCCACAACCCTATTATGGAAAACACCGCCGCTGCCTTACTCTTAGGTCAAGAGCCGGATTTTGATGACAACTTGGCCATCAAAATACCTACAGCCGGGCTGATTTGCCTCGAAGCACCCGTACCCGAATGGTCAGCCCTTGAAGGTGGCGACACCATTTTGCGCTGGTTTCTGATTCCCCGTCTGGTCAAGGCAATGGAATAATATTTGGCTCTTGGTACAACGCACCTACCCGCTATTTAAACCAGACACGGCTAGCCCTATCCTACGGAAAGACTAAACATAAAACCCCATGAACACAGAATGGAATTCGACCACTAAACATATTGTCGGTGTAGGCTTGTTTATCTTTGGTGTATATCTGCTCTACTTGAGCCGATCAGTCTTAACCCTGGTTATCATTGCCGCCCTGATTGCCTTCCTCTTGATGCCTGCCGTGGATTTATTGCATCACCGGTATAAAATACCCCGCATTGTGGCTGTGTTATTAACCTACATCATCACCTCAATTATAGTGGCGTTGGCTCCCTTAATCCTATTTCCTCAAATTATTAGAGGGTTCAATTTCCTGGCTCGGGTGGATTACACCGTTGTCTTTGATAACAGCCTGCAATGGTTCAATGACACCTTAATTAGCCTGAAGGGTGTCGATTTCCATTTTGGCGAGATCACGGTTAATTTTGATCGAATCGTCGATCCGCTGCTGGACTATCTGCAAGATGCCGAACGAACCGTTGACTTCTCAATGCCGTCTGCCCAAACCATTATCAATTCGCTCAATTCAGCCGTGACTCTCACCTATGGCGTCGCTGCTAATTTGGTCGGGACCGTTTTCTCCGCCTTTTTGGCTTTTATTGTGGTCATCATTTCGGCGATCTATTTTAGTTTGGATGCTCACCGATTTAAGGGCCAATTCCTAGATATCATTCCCGAAAAATATCGATTTGAAGCCGCTATTCTGCTGGATCGATTAAAAAAAATCTGGCAGTCTTACTTTAGAGGCCGCCTTATCCTGATGATCATTGTCGGTGTGGGCACATGGGCCGGCACTGCTTTGTTAGGAGTACCGGGTGCGTTTGCGTTGGGTGTTATTGCCGGGGCGCTGGAGCTGATCCCCAACCTTGGCCCCTTCATTGGCACCATTCCCGGCGTGTTGGTGGCGTTGACTCAGGGATCAACCACCCTTGACGTCAACAATGTTGTCTTTGCCCTTATCGTCACAGCTTTTTATTTTAGCTTACAGCAGTTTGAAAACGCCGTGATCATTCCTCGAGTCATCGGCGACGCGGTAGACCTGCACCCCATCGTCATCCTGGTCGGTGTCATCGTGGGGGCTAACGTCGCAGGTGTGATCGGTGCGCTGGTGGCGGCCCCGGTCATTGCCTCTGGTCGGGAAATTATCCGTTACCTGTACTACAAAGTCCTGGGGGAAGATCCCTTCCCGCCCCAGTTGCAAGAGGCCGAAGCTGCTGAGCAAAGCCTTTACAAACGAACCCGACTGGTGTTCGTAAAACTCCAAAGCTTGCTGACTCAACCCTCGCCTCCCGCCAATTCGACCGATCAGCCGCCTCCCCCTCCTTCCGATGACGGCTAATCAAAAGTAATCCATAAGAAAACGAATCGAAAACCCGGTCATTTTACCAGTTGACAGTGATATTTTACGGTGTTATACTAAATTTAGTTTTGGGAGCGCTCCCAAAATATGATAGTTTTTTGACCGTCATAAGCAATGAACAAACTAACGTTAGAAAAAATTGCCCAACTGGCCGGTGTGTCCCGCTCGACTGTCTCTCGCGTGGTTAATGGCCACCCTAGCGTCAAACCGGAAGTCCGGCGGCGCGTGCAGCAGGTGATCGATGAAACTGGCTATCATCCCGATCCGGCAGCTCGTTCTTTGGCCGGTCAGCGGTCGGGTATTATTGGCTTAGTTATCCCGCGCGCCTTTCAGTTTCTCTTTACTGATCCGTATTACCCGCGTTTAATGCAAGGCATTGCTCAAGCATGCAATACCCATAATTATATTTTGTCGCTTTTTCTATTTCATACAGAAGAAGAAGAGAAAAAGCTCACGCCCAAACTCCTCCGGCAGCAATTTGTCGATGGTGTAATTTTGAGCGCACTCCCCACCGACGATCCCTTGATTCCGCAACTCATTCAAAACGAGGTGCCAACCGTCATGATCGGACGTCCGGCCGAGGCGCTGCCGGTGAGCTATATTGATGTCAGCAACATCGACGGCGCATTTGAAGCGGTTAGCTATCTACTGGAGTTAGGCGCCAATCGCATTGCGACTATAAACGGTCCTCAAAACACTATGGTCGGTCTCGATCGCTTCCAGGGCTACTTGAATGCCCTGGCCAGCCGGCAGATTCCGGTTGATGAGTCGCTAATGGTTGAGAGCGATTTTAGTGAGGCGGGTGGTTACCAGGCGATGCAGCAGCTTCTTCCCCACCAACCCAACGCTGTCTTTATCGCGTCAGACACGATGGCGCTAGGGGCGCTTCGCGCTTTACGCGAGGTCGGACTATCCGTACCGGAAGATATCGCCATCATTGGTTTTGACGATTTACCCTTTGCCGCTACGGCAGATCCGCCGCTAACCACCGTCCGTCAGCCGATTCGACGGTTGGGGGCTCAGGCCGTTGAAATGCTTATTAACCTGCTGCAAAATGGTCTTGCCCCTCCTCAGCACTTTACCGCTCCAACTGAATTGATAATTCGTCAATCATGTGGCGCTAAAATAATATAATGATGACCTAAGGTATAACCAATGGAGGTATTCTATGGCACAAAATTCAAATCATCACCAATCCGTCTCTTTCCCTCAGGATTTTGTCTGGGGGGTGGCGACCTCCTCTTACCAAATTGAAGGGGCCTGGCAGGAGGACGGCAAAGGCGAATCGATTTGGGACCGCTTTACCCATACGCCCGGTACCATTGAAGACAACACCACCGGCGATATGGCCTGCGATCACTACCACCGCTGGTCTGACGATATCGCTTTGATGCAATCGTTGAATGTCAAGAGCTATCGCTTTTCAATTGCCTGGCCGCGTATTCTACCTCAGGGCCGGGGTCAGTTAAACCAGGCCGGGATGGATTTTTACAATCGCTTGATCGATGGCCTGCTGGCCGCGGGGATCACGCCTTTTGTTACGCTCTATCACTGGGATTTACCGCAAGCGCTCCAGGATAAAGGCGGCTGGCCGAGTCGATCGACCGCTGAAGCGTTTGTTGAGTACGCCGATCTGGTCACCCGCCATTTGGGCGATCGGGTTAAAAATTGGATCACCCACAACGAACCTTGGGTTATCTCCTTCCTAGGCCACCAATTTGGCGAGCACGCTCCCGGCATCAAAGATTGGAACGCGGCGCTGCGGACCTCACATCATCTACTATTGTCGCACGGGTGGGCTGTACCGCTTATTCGGGTCAACAGTCCCGGTGCGGAAGTCGGTATTACCCTTAATTTCACGCCCACCGAACCGGCCACCCCTGATCCGGATGATTTCGACGTTTACCGTCACTTTGACGGCTATTTCCACCGCTGGTTTCTCGATCCTCTATACGGGCGGCGCTACCCCTCCGACATGATTTCCGATTACATCGACCGGGGCTATATCAGCGATCTCTCCTTTACCCTGCCCGGCGATATGCAAACTATCGCTGTCCGCACCGACTTTTTGGGAGTCAACTACTATACCCGCGCCATCGTCAGCGCCGCCAGTAATCCCGACAAGGTTAATGAAGTCATCTATCCCGGCTCGGACAACGAGCATACCGAGATGGGTTGGGAAGTTTATCCGGAAGGTTTGTACAATCTGCTCAACCGCATCCATTTCGAATATCGCCCGCCAAAAATCTATATCACCGAAAACGGCGCCAGCTACAGCGACGGCCCAAACGGTAACGGCCGGATTAACGACATTCGCCGCCTAAACTATTTCAACAGTCATCTTAAGGCTGCCCACCGCGCTATCCAGAACGGTGTACCGCTGGCTGGTTACTTCGCCTGGTCCCTTATGGACAACTTTGAATGGGCTAAAGGCTACCTACAGCGCTTCGGCTTGGTCTGGGTTGACTACGACACCCTGGAACGCACTCCGAAAGATAGCGCGTTGTGGTTTAGAGATGTCATTGAAAGAAATGGAATTGAAGGGTAGGCGGGTTGAATAGGTGGTTGGTGGGTTGGATAGATGGTTAGTTTGATATTTTGATGGTTAGTCGGAATGGAAAGTACCAACCATCTTACAAACCAACCGTCCAACAAACCAACCATCAGACCAACAAACTAACTACCCAACCCAATCGAAAAGGTCGTTCCCTCACCAATCTGACTGGCGGCGGTGATCGTTCCACCGTGAGCCTCGACAATCGATTTGGCGATGGCCAAGCCCAGTCCCGACTCGCCGCTGTCCTGCTGGCGCGCCTCGTCGGCCCGATAAAAGCGGTCGAAGATATGCGGCAATTGATCCGGCGCAATGCCGCTGCCGCTGTCTTGCACGTTGAGCATAACCGCCCCGTTGTGGATCTCCGCGGTCAGGGTGATTTGCCCTCCGGCTGGGGTATACCGTAGGGCATTACCCACCAAATTTCCTAGAACACGGCTCATCCGCTCCGGATCAACGTTAATGAGGGGTAACACCGGCCCATCGATCATTTCCAGACGCACCTGTTTTTGTTCGGCCTGATGTTGAAAGGCAGCGGCGGTATCGGCCAACAGCGTGCGCGGCTCGATTGGCACCCGATTTAATGGCAAGGCATTGGCATCGGCCAGCGACAGCGTGCGCAAATCTTCGACCAACTGCTGCAAGTAACCCATCTCGCGATGCATCGTTTCAAAAATTGCCGGCTTGGGCGACAACACCCCGTCGCGCAGCCCCTCTGTGTAACCGGCGATCACGGCCAGCGGGCTGCGTAAATCGTGGGCGATGTCAGCCGTCATCTGCTGCCGCAGCCGGTTGCTCTCCGACAAATCGGCACTCATCTGATTAAACGCAGTCGCTAAACGGCCCAACTCATCCTTTGAACGAACCGGCACTCGCTGGTCGAGCTTACCGCGATTCATGGCCTGAGTAGCCTCGGTCAACTCATGCAGAGGCCGAGTCAGGGTGCGGGCCAAGATAACCGCCAGCAGCAAGGCCAGGATTATCGCCCCCAAAGCAGAAATAATAAGCGCATTGTTGATCCGGGCGACATACTGCGCTTCCGCCGGATTGCGTGGCGCAGTGGACGGATCAAGGATGGTGCCAACTCGCTGGCCGGCCACCTGAACCGCTGTACCTCGTAACAGTTCGCTATCGGGAATCCGATCGCCCCGGCCATGCTCCGGGTTAGGTACAACCACCTGCCCATTGGTATCGACCAAGGCAAACGCGATGGGATCACCTGGGCGTGGCGGCGGCAGGTTACCGCCCGGCTGCGGGGGCGGGCCTGGCCGCATCTGCTCGGCTACCCCGACCCACGAGCCAGTCGACAAGTAGTAATCGGTGGCCCGCGCCAGAAAAATGTCACGATCCTGTTCCAATCGAAAGCGGTCAAACTCCGTACTGGTCGTTCGCCCGGCCAAAAAAGCCACCAACACCGTTCCCGCCAGGCTCACCGCCAGAAATGCAAATATTAATTTTAGCGTCAGAGAATACCGCATCGGTCAATCTCTCTTGAGATAGAGAATTGGAGATGAGGAGATTGGGAGATTAAATTCATCCAATCTCTAATCTCCAATTTCCAATTTCTTATCTCAATTCTTCATTCTTCATTCTTCATTCTGACTTGTTCGGCGCTGAATCGATACCCTACGCCAAACACGGTTTCGACATAGCGGGGCTGGCTCGGCTCCGGCTCGATCTTGGTGCGCAAGTTGCGAATGTGGACATCGATCGTGCGTTCAACCCCGTCAAAGCTGGTACCTTGCAGCCGGTCAAGCAGTTCACCCCGAGAAAAGGCGCGCCCCGGCCAGGCCATCAACGTCGCCAGCAGATCGAACTCAGAGGGAGTCAGGTCAACCGGCTTACCTTCAAGCCGCACCAGGCGGCTGGCTTTATCGAGGCTGAGGCCATTGGCCTCTAACATCTCTGACGGCTGCGCCTGCTTTTCTGCCCGGCGCAGCACTGCCCGGATACGAGCCACTAGCTCGCGCATGCTAAACGGCTTGGTGATGTAGTCGTCGGCGCC
>JAGRCC010000288.1 GCA_020433785.1 Anaerolineae bacterium | reverse complement strand
GGCACGTGGGCGATGGATAAAATATCGCGCTTCTGCCTCTTGCCTCAGGATGATGAACCGATCAATTGGGATTTTGGCTCGGCGGCGAAACATCACCAGCTTTACTGCCCCTGGCTCGACGGCCCGGAACGATCCCGGGCCGGCATTTCAACCTTGCGCGGAGCCATGCCGCCGGCGGCCAAACGCCCCGAAGATGTTGCCCGCAAAATCAAAATTGAGCTAGAAGAGCGCGGTTTAATGAACGAACCTTTGGGCGTGGACATTGTTGAGCCGCCGGTGCTGTTTGCCCTACAAAATGAGGGCATCACCGTGGTTGATGGCCAGCAACTCATGCAAAGCGCCCGCGTTATCAAAACCCAGGACGAAATCAGCCTGCTCAATATGGCGGCGATGCTGGTTGATGGCGCTTATGACGAACTCTATCGCGCTCTCAGGCCGGGCATTCGTGAAAATGAACTGGTCGGGCTGGCCAGCAAATTCCTGTATGACAACGGCTCCGAGTATGTTGAGGGCATCAACGCCATCTCCGGCGAGCGATGCAGCCCCCATCCCCACGTGTACAGCGACCGTGCCCTGCGTCCCGGCGATCCGGCCTACTTTGATATTCTGCACAGCTATATGGGCTATCGCACCTGTTACTATCGCACCTTTGTCGTCGGCAGCGCCTCTCAGGCCCAAATTGACGCGTATAAACGCTGTCGCTACTACCTGGATGTGGCTATCGATGCGATTAAGCCCGGCGTAACCACCGCCGATATTTGCAAACTCTGGCCCAAAGCCGAGGATTTTGGCTTCCCCAATGAAGAAGCGGCCTTCGCTCTCCAGTACGGGCACGGCATCGGTCTGGCGATTTGGGAGAAACCAGTCTTCAGCCGTCTGGTTTCATTAGATCACCCGGAGATCATTGAAGAGGGAATGGTCTTTGCGCTCGAAACCTTCTGGCCGGCCAGCGACGGCTGGTCCGCCGCCCGGATCGAAGAAGAGTTGGTAGTAACCAAAGATGGCTGCCAGGTGATCAGCCGCTTCCCGGCGGAAGAGCTGCTGGTTGCCGGCACGCGCTACTACGCCGCTACCGGCCCCTTATCACCAACCCGCGAAACCGAATCGCACAAGAATATTCAGTACGGCAACGGCAGCAGCCCGTGGGAGTCGGTTCGTTTGGCCAGTAAAGCGTAGACATCCGGTAGAAATCACGTTAGAAATCGGGTGTAAGGAGATAACCCTTGCCAAAAGAGATCATTATGCCAGCCCTGGGGATGGCCCAGGAGACCGGAATTTTGATAGAGTGGTTTAAAGCGGAAGGTGAAGCCGTGACCCAAGGTGAACCGTTGATGGAAATCGAAACGGACAAAGCCGCCGTTGAGATCGAAGCGCCGGTTTCCGGAGTTTTGGCCCATGTCACCGCACAACCCGGCGATAAAGTTCCGGTGGGGCAAACCATTGCCCTCATCCTTGCGCCCGGCGAGTCCGTGCCGCAACCCACCGCCGTTTCTGAAACTATCCCTGCACCCGCAACCGAAGTTGCGGATAAGACAGCTAAGATTGAAGTATTGGCCAGTCCGCTGGCCAAACGCGTAGCCGCCGAACATCAGGTCGATCTGGCCCAGGTTAAAGCGGCCAGCGGCCGTATTCAAAAAGAAGATGTACTGGCTTACGTGGCTACGCAACAAAAAGAGAAAGCGACTAATGGAAATGGACGAGTGCTGGCTTCGCCCAAAGCCCGCCGTCTGGCCCGTGAGCAAAAACTGGAGCTGGCAAACATCACCGGTAGTGGCCCTAATGGTGCGGTGCTGGCCGCTGATGTATTGACCGCAGCCGCGTCGGTACAAATAGAAGAAGTGGCACCTGTTGTAGCAGCGGCAACTACCCCGGCCCCAACCCTCGACACGCAAACCGCACCGATGAGTCGCATGTGGCAAGTTATGGCCGACCGTTTAACCGAGAGCTGGACGACGGTCCCCCACTTCTATTTAGAACGCGAAGTCAACGCCGGCCAACTCCTGGCCTGGTGGGCAAAGGTCAAACAGCGGGTTGAGGACAAAATCACCCTAACCGATCTACTGGTCAAACTGGTGGCTGCGGCCCTGCGCAAGCATCCCCGGGCGAATGCCGCCTGGCAGGACGGATCGATTGTGTTGAACAGCGAGGTCAATGTCGGGCTGGCGGTAGCCGTTGAAGACGGCTTGCTAGTGCCCGTTATCCATCAGGCCGACACCTTAGGCTTAGCTGCTTTGGCCGAGCGGCGGCAGGTCATTGTAGGTCGGGCCAGAGCCGGCAAACCGGCGTTGGCAGATTTACAAGGTGGCACCTTTACCATCAGCAACCTGGGCATGTTCGGCATCGACTCCTTTAAGGCTATCGTCAATCCACCCCAGGCCGCCATCTTAGCGGTGGGGCGTATCGCCGATAAAGTGGTGCCGGTTAACGGCCAACCGGCGGTGCAACCGATGATGACCCTCACCCTGTCATGCGATCATCGGGTGGTTGACGGGGCCAGAGGGGCGCAGTTCTTGCAGACCGTCGCTAGCTTTATTGAAGAACCATTAGCGGTATTGGATTAACCGATGGCCAACGTTCCTGTTCAGATTGAGGTATACTCGGATGTGCATTGCCCCTACGGCTACATCACCATGTACCGGCTGCGCCAACTGCGAGACGAATATGCTGATAAAATCACCCTGGTTCATCGCAGCTTGGCCCTTGAGTATGTTAACCGTCGCGGGACGCCCTATAACATCATCAATGCCGAAACCCCCATCCTGATGCTGGAGGAACTCGACATTCCCTACCATCCCTGGCACGCCCCCTTAACCGAATGGCCGGCGACAATGTGGCCCGCCTTTGAGGCCATCAAATGCGCCGAAGCGCAGAGCTACGCCCTGGCCGACGAGCTTGACTGGGCCATCCGCCAAGCCTTTTTTGCCGAAAGCCGCTGCATCTCGATGCGACACGTGTTGTTAGAATTGGCCGAAGCGGTTGGCCTGAACATGGCCGATTTTGCCGAGGCGTTTGACAGCGGCATTCATAAGCACAAGGTCTTGCAAGAGGCCCAAATGGGCTGGGAAATGCTCAAGGTCGAAGGCAGCCCGACGTTTGTGCTCCCATCCGGTGAACAGATCTCGTATCTGGCCTTGCCTAAAGTCAAGATGGACCCCAAGCGAAATTATCGAGCTGCTGCCGTTGAGCCTGCGCCGTGTTCCGGTCAGGGCTGTCTCGATTACTATCGGCAATTGTTTGCCAATGTGCTAAAAGAAAGTGATGACACCTAACACCTTTTATGAGTCAATCCTGTTTCATCATAAGGCAACAGGATCTTACTAAACCAGGGGGAAGTAAAAATGACGACTATAGAACGATTAAGAAGCGCCACCGCGCGTGTGGCCAGTACAGACGATGCCGCCAGCACAGAGTTAGGCGAATATGGAGCGTTGGTCAACGGCCAATGGCTCAAAACCGGCGATGCCATTGAAGTCCGCAGTCCTTATGACGATGCTTTGGTGGCTGTTGTCCATCGAGCGGGGCCAAAAGAGATTGAAGCGGCGATTGCTACAGCTGTCGAAGCGTTTGCCGTAACCCGCAAAATGCCCTCGTGGCAGCGCGCCGAAATCCTCGAAAAGATTAGCGCCGGCATCGCCGCCCGCCGAGAAGAGTTTGCCCGGACCATCGCTCTGGAGGCCGGCAAACCCGTTAAAACGGCCCGTGCCGAAGTTGATCGCGCTATTTTTACCTTCAAAATCGCTGCCGAAGAGGCCAAGCGCATCTACGGCGAAATCGTTCCTCTGGACTGGATGCCGGGTATGGAGGGCCGCGTCGCCCATATTCAGCGAGTTCCTCTGGGGCCGGTCTCCGGTATTTCTCCCTTTAATTTCCCGCTCAACCTGGTGGCACACAAAGTGGCTCCCGCTCTGGCGGCGGCCTGCCCGATTGTTATTCGACCCGCCTCGCAAACACCCGTCAGCGCTCTAAAACTAGGCGAATTGCTGCTTGAGGCCGGTTGGCCCGAAGGTGGTTATGCGGTGGTTCCCAGCACGACCAAGGATGCGGCTCCGCTGGTTGAAGACGAGCGCCTCAAGAAGCTGACCTTTACCGGCAGTCCGGCGGTAGGTTGGGCTTTGAAAGCGCGGGCCGGTAAGAAACGTGTAACCCTCGAGTTAGGCGGTAACGCCGGCAATATCATCCACAACGATGCCGATGCAGCCTATGCTGCCAGCCGGGTGACCATGGGTGGCTTCTCCTACGCCGGGCAATCCTGCATTTCCGTTCAACGTATTTACGCCCACGCCGACATCTATGAAGGCTTTGTCGATGAACTGGTGCCCAAAGTCAAGGCTCTGAAGGTGGGTAATCCCCTGGATGAAGCAACCGATGTTGGCCCAATGATTGACCCTGGTGCCGTCGATCGTATTGAAACCTGGGTCAAAGAGGCGGTTGAGCGCGGCGCGGAAGTGCTGGCCGGCGGCGAGCGCGACGGCAACCTCTGGCAGCCGACGGTCTTGGCCGCCATCGAGGAAGATATGCGAGTCTCGTGCGAGGAAGTCTTTGCGCCGGTGGTCGGACTTTACCGTTACACCGATGTTCATCAAGCGATCAAAGCCGTCGATACCAGCGATTTTGGCTTACAAGCCGGGTTATTTACCAACAACTTGGATGTCATCCAAGCCGCCTTTGACGGCATCGAAGTGGGTGGCTTGATGGTTAACGATGTCTCGA
>JAGRCC010000027.1 GCA_020433785.1 Anaerolineae bacterium | reverse complement strand
CGCTCATTGCCAACTGGTGGATTGGCAGTACCGTGCTGGGCTGGGGCGCATTATCGTATCGTAATCGATTTTTAGGTGTACTTTCGGCAGGTGCCATTCCTGTGGCGGTTTATCTAACTCAATCCTTGTTCGTTGAGCGCGTCGGCCTCAGTTCAGCCTGGCATGCTTTGGGCTGGGCTTGGTTAGTACCAATTTACTTTGTGGCCGGTAAAAAATTGACCAGCCTTGCTGATAGCTTTCTCGAGCAATGCGGGCAAATTGCTATCCGCGGAGGAACTGTACTGTTAGTCCTTGCAGCACTCTGGCCATTAACAGCACTTGGACACACTACTTTGCCTGCGGCCGAAACTCACGCTGTTTTGGGAGGAGGACTGGTTTTAGCCACGCTACTTTGGCGACGTTCAAACATTCTAGCCGGCGCTTCGTTATTCTCTTTTACATCAACTACGTTCATAATTACCTATCTAAATTTGGATCTGGCTCAACTTGGTGTCGGTTGGGCCACGCTGGCCATTGTCCACATTGTGCTAGCACTAAATCTGGGAACCCGGGTTCCCGGTATACCTGTGGCAACAATGCTAGTTAGAGCCGGTTACGTTATTGCAGCGATAGCGATTCTACCGCCTATGTTTCCTTATCATAGCGGCCTACTGGCTTATGCTTTGAGCAACTGGGTTATTTTGACCGGCTGGGGGGCTCGATTGGCTCATGAGCAACAACCAGGGTTCGTT
Source organism: Anaerolineae bacterium (assembly GCA_020433785.1). Next base: position 8,831 of record JAGRCC010000027.1, on the reverse strand, counting down.
CATACCTATCAGAGCAAAAAATCACTATTCCATTGGTTAACAGCGCTACCTTTGCCAATTTTTCTATGGGTTTTACTGGACAATTTCTATCTACCGGATGCTGTTTCGCCGCTAATTCTAGCCGTTCTCGCGTGGTTCATGTACTGGTTAAGCCGCCGAATTGCTCAAATTGATCAGGTTTATGGCCGCCCTTGGTACTTGACCGGAATGTTGGTTAGCATTGTTGCCCCGATGATCGCTTTTGTCTCTGTTCCGATCGGGTTTGCCCCTGCACTAACCCTTATTTCCAGTGGGTTACTTTATTTCACTGATGCTGCTATGAGCCGTCGTTCGAAACTGTTAGCAGCCGGTGGATTGGTTGCCGGCTGGGGTTATTTAGTCCTACTCGATCAATTATCTTTTTCCACCAGCGCGCTTAACTTTGGCTTCGTCGTATTAATCGGTCTTTACATTTCCATAGGTTATTGGCTTGAACGAAAACGCTCACCCATTTATAACTCTCATTTTCTTGCACCTCTTTATTTAACAACTTACTTTCTGACGATTGTTTTACTGGTGCGAATCTATCTGCCTATTCTTTTCAACCAAATCCTCCTCAATTTGCCTTGGACCACCAATCTCGGATGGTGGGGAGCTGCCAGCCAAATTCTGCTTGCTATGGTTTACGGACTTAGGGCTTCGCACACTCGCCGGGAGGGCTGGGCGCACATAACGATCTGGCTCTTCACGTTCGGCAGTAGCTTTATAGCGATTACTTATAGTTCCGGCAGTGGAGCCTCCGTTGTCAGTGTAGCTGTCTTGGCCATCTTCTTTGTTTTGCTTGAACGTCGGTTAGTTTGGCTGTGGCGAGTTTCAACTCAATCTCGAAGTAAACGAGCTATTTTTCGATTAATTTGGCGGTTGTATCAACGACCCCTTCTGGTGGCAGGTTGGGTGTTATCTGCTTGTGCGATAGGGTTAGCCTTCGTGCGTAATTTATGGTGGCTGGGTGGCGGACAGAACCAACAAATATGGGCCGCCGTGGCTTTATTGATCATCACCGCTCTGTATGCCCTCTCCACTCGATTATTCCGTCGAGTACTTTTTGGTTGGCTCTCAGCAGCCCTTATTTTCGCTCCCTGGACGATTTTAACTCATTTGGGATGGTTGACACCTTATCGACCAAAAATGGCTGTGTATGGCCTAAGCTGGCTAATTCTAGCCTGGCTGCTGACACTTGTTGACCTAACTCTGATGGCTAGAAAAATAAACTCTTACGCGCTTCCTTTTCGTGTTGTCGCTCACATTCTGGCACCATTTGCCATACTTTGGGCTTTAGTTGATATCGAAGTTAGCTGTTTGACGCTTGGTCTGGCAGTAGGGTTTTACACCTTAGCAGCTATCCAAGATAACAAAAATTCACCGTCGAATATTAAAGGTCTAACGCTAGTCTGGCAGACTAAATTTATCTACTTCGCGCTTGGCTTAGTGCCAGTGTGGGCCGTCTATCTGTTAAGTTGGCTACTACCAACGGCTCGATTGGAACTCTATGGCCTCCTATTAATTCTGTTCGGACCGATTGGGTTGGGGGTAGCCCGATGGCTTCGACGTCACTCCCCCTCTATTCAAACCGCGTGGGCCTATACTTTTCCAGCCTACTTGGTGAGTTACACCACCCTCACCATAGGAACAATTCTAGTAACTCCCGAACCTACCTTGTTAGCTTTGGTCCTCCTCTGTGACACAGCCCTAATGGTTGTCTCAGCCCGAATATTTAGACAAACCGTTTGGCTTTATATAGCAGCTGTGCTTCTGCCCCTTTCGCTTTGTTTGGCCCTGTATGACAGTCAATACCCTTCGAATCGATTCGGTTGGTGGTTAATCGGGTTGGCCTCGATTTATCTAATCTGGGCTTGGTGCCTGAATCGGCTCAGATTGCAGACATATGGACAAGCGATTTTAGAGGCCGGCCTGATTCTGATTACGATAAGCTTAGCCCCATCAAGTTTTGATCGAACGGGAGCGCTGTGGGGGTATAGTGGAGCGACCATTTTATATGCCATTTCAGCTTTCTGGCTGCGACAGCCGCCATTTCTGACTCTCGCTTGTGGGCTGGCATTAGTGCCTTTTGCTATTATCATTCAAAACTCGCCCCTTTCGTCCAATTACTACGGTCTAGCCCTTATTCCGGGAGCAATCCTTTACCTTGCCCTGGGCAGCTGGCTCGATCGACAATTTGGTTCTATTAACGATTTTCCCTGGCAAAAACCTAAACAATGGACCAAAGCGGGAATGGTTCGAGTCCTATCGTGGTGGGCGTTTCCGTTCTACGGTTTTGGCTTTGGCTTAGCGATAGCGGCTCCACTTTTCAGCCTATCTCAATCCGGTATTGCCGCCGTTACTTTTGGGCTACAGATGGCGATCTTCGGTTGGGCGGTTTACCGTTTCCGGTTAAGACTATGGCTGGTAACAATGACCCTCGCCGGACATCTAGCAGCCTTCTATGGTTTGGCAACGATTGATTGGTGGCAGCAAGCAAATATCGCTCAAGCGTGGCTCGGATTCTTGCCGGTAGTATTGCTTACAATGTTAGCAGCGATAGCTTTAGACCGCAGCCACTCAAAACAAGCTGAATCACGAGTCGTATTTAGTTGGGCCCAGACACTCTATATTATTACCTTATTTGACATTACACTTGGTCAACTGATTAGTCTCAATAACACAACATCAGGCGTTATAGTTTCTATTTGTAATACTATGTTGCTCGCAGTAATTGCCTCGATGTGGGTTTCAAGGCCCTTGGTTTACGCGAGCGCAACGACCGGCTTGTTGGCAGTTATACAAGCTGTATTCGCTTGGCAAGATTCAATTAGATCACTGCCGGTTGCATTGGCTGAACTCGCCTTATTTTATGGGCTGTTGGGCTACAGTCTTACCTTCGTTCGGAATCAAATAAAGAGAGGGCAAGAGATAAATCTCAGATTTACTATTTGGGAATCCTCGCTTCAACGTTGTGCTTTGGGGCTTTCATTTGGAACCCTGGTTCTCACCGGCTTTATGGGTATGGATCTAATAGTCTGGACTATAGGCGCTGTGCTAGGATTACCTTATAGAGATCTAGTCGATCCTACTATTGTGCAAATGGCCGTTAGGGTATTGAGTTTCTTAGGATTGTTGTATGTGGCGGCCGCCTTTACCCATCGCTGGATGCGTTTGGGGTACGGAGCGATTGCTATGTTGTTGTCTGGTTGGATGCTTCACATCTTTTATATTCAGCGCTGGGACAATTTCCGGTACGTGCAATGGTATGCTTTTCCGGCCGGGCTATTCCTAGTTAGTATCGCCTATCTTGAGTGGCGCAAAGGCAATCGAGGTTTTGCCCGCTGGCTCGATTATAGCGCAGCCATTCTTATGCTCGGTTCGTTATTTTGGCAGACTTTACTGTTTGGTTGGATTTATGCTCTATTCCTGGGGACTGAAGGCTTAGCTGCTTTTTTCTGGGGCAGCTACCGACGTCTCCGCCGTTTTCTTTATATTGGAATGGTGGGGATGATTCTGGCGACCGTTGGACAATTACTCAATTCGTTACAATCGGTCAATCAGTGGATTGTATTTGGCATTATTGGTCTACTGTTAGTAGCTACCGCTGTCATTGTCGAGCGAAAATTAGAAGATATCAAAACGTGGCATGAAATCTTGGAAACGTGGGAGTAACGGACTTATGATCATTAAAAGGACAAAATCCCATTTCGCTCCTCGTCATAATCTCTGGATAGGAACATTGGTGATAGCGCTCAACCTTTTAGCCTGGGTTAGTATTTTCCTAACGACGCCCGAACCTTACGTTGTGGAACCTATTCGTGATCCTGAAGTTGTTGAACTACTGGAACATATTCGGTCGGGTGATCACTCAGGAGAAGAATGGCAGATCACACTGACAGAATTGGAAGCAGAGCAAACGATTACCTGGTATCTACACCGCTACCCCCAAATTCCTTTTGCCCATCCGCAAGTTGAAATCACACCCAATTATGTTGCCGGTGAGGGCGATGCCACCATTGCCGGTCTGCGGGTTCATGTCGGCGGAAAAGCTCGGATTACTTTATCTGAAGGGTTACCTGAAGTTGAAATTATTGCATTAAGTTTACCGGTTCCCGGCCCGATTCGGAAAGCGATTGAAAATGAAATTCAAATCCAACTCCGTCGCGCCGATGCCCTGCCGGTTCGCTTTTCGTCGGCCGAGTGGCGCAATGGCGAGGTTGTCGTTCGAGGTATCGTGCGTTAATACGCATTCACAAAAAAAGCTCGTACGAAATGGTACGAGCTTCTTCAAATACTGAATAATTTATTCAATTCAATCCTCTTCATCAACCGAGATACTGACGACTTCAGCTTTCATAAGCTTGAACTGTTCTTCACCTCGTCTAACCAATAACTCATGGGCCCAATAGATTGAAGCACCAGCCTCGACCTCAAAAACCATCAAGTCAGGATACCTAGAATTCTTTTTCCCTTTTAACTGGGGTAAAGCTCTCGCCTCTCCAGCCCTTAAGGCTTCCGCCTCGCCTTCGATGGTGGTCAAAAATGGCTCCAGGCGACTGGCCAAAACGATGTCTTCACGACGCCACATAAACAATCGTTCGAGAATCTGTCCCCCGGTTAAGGACTCATCCTCAATGAGGCTAAACTTTTCTGGCGGTAAATGTCGCTGCAAGGCTGTAAGTGGCGGCAAGATCGAAAGCAGAGAAATTTCTATGGTCTTTGATGAAGTAAAATCCTCAATCCGCAGCAAGATTTCTTCCAAGGTTTGACGCAGTGACTGCAACGCTTGCCGGGTCGTCGAGTCCGCGGCCCCACGTGCGGCTAAAATATTGATCGTCTCGTCATAATTTTCTTGTGGCAAAGTGAGTAAAGAGTGCATTGTTTTAGCCGCATCCAGAACACGTTTTTCAAAACGCTGCTCAACCGACGTTTGGGTTACCTCGCGCAGTGATGTCTTCGCTGGCGGCGGCGGTGGGGGGGCTACCTCTCGCATAGCCTCACGTCCACTCATATTTTTCTCGATAATTTGCCGGATGAAAGCCAACTGTTCTTCATCGGACTTGAGGCGCGTTACCGGGCGTAGCTGCTTTTCCGTCAACTGGCCCGCTTCGGCCAAATCTTGCGCCTCAGGAGACAAATTTAAGAGAGCCAGGTAATTGCGCACCATCCGGTCGCCGATAGCGCGACCGGTAAAACTTTTAACGCGCTGACCCACGGCAATCTGAAGATCACGTTGACTGGGTAGTTGGAACGTATTCTCGCCGGGAACCCGGGTTCCCATTTCGATATTGAGACGTTCCTTAATTCGCTGCATCGAACGAGCACGGGCCAAGGCCGGCAAATCGACCCGCGCCGCGTTTTCCGCTTCCTGCCGTTGGTGAATAACTTCTTCATTCTCCGGCAGCGGCTCTACAATACATCTGACCGATTTAAACGCTTCGAAATCCTGTTGAACCAGTAAATGATGCGCCCAAAATCGCCGCTCACCCTCGCCGAGACGGTATGAGGCTTGATTAGGGTGATCCGGATCATCGATACGATAAACGTTGAGCGGCTGGCGCAGCCCAACCTCTTGGATCGAACGGGCCAAAGCAAAAAGACCGGTATCCTCAACCACGGGATCTTCCTCGTCAACCGGTCCCTTACTGCGACCTCCCAACACCAGCAAGGCAACCATATCCCCTTTTTCAGCCCGTAACACCAATTGGCGCATAACTTCAGCCGGGTCCAACTTTTTTTCACGCAGCGCTTCTCGCAAATCATAAGGTAGTAAATGTCGCGGTTGGTCCGGATCAGGCATAATCCGGTCTAGATTAATCTCGTAGACATGTTGGTCGGTCGGTTTAAACCCGATATCCGTTCGAGACATACTGCCGGATAACTGATCGATGACGCTTTCCGTGGCTGGCTGAGCGGCAGAGCCTTCCCGCAAGCCTAGATTTCGTTGGATATTGATTTTCCGCCTGGCCATAGCATTATCCTTATCCGACTCGTTGGAGCACTTCGTCTCGCAAGGCGCGATACATATTGGCATACCGCACAAATTCATTACTGTCACAAAACACCAGAGGAACCCGTGACTCGGCTGACTCACGAACCCGTACTGAGGCGGTTATGACGATATCAAAAACCAAATCGCCGTAAATTTCTCTGACTAACTGCTCGGTTGTCTGATCATAAATCGTGCGTGGGTCTGTATTATTGATCACTAAACCGACTAGTTGTAAGGTCGGATTGTACCATTTTCGAGCGGAGTAAACGTACTCAATTGTGTCACCCAGCGCGCCTCGCCCACCGGCGCCCGGATCAACCGGAACCAATACATAGTCACTGGCGGCCAGGGCGTTCATGGTTAAACGGTCCAAACTTGGCGGCGTATCAATCAAAATCCAATCGATCCGGCTGCTTCCGCCCAACTGATCTAACATCGAGCCTAGACGCATTAGACAACTACGTAATCTAAGCTCGCCGCCCTCCAGTTGAGTTTGCCCGCTCTTAATCCCTTTGAGACCATCATCGGCTGGAATGACAAATAGATTTTCAAAATCAGTGGGAAGGATAGCATCCTCAATGGCCGAGTCGTTGATTAGCGCCGAGGATAAAGTCTCAGCCCCGGCGTAGACCCCGAAAAAGGCTTCGCCCAGCGTCTTCTGGGGATCAAGATCGATGCATAGAACCTTCAATCCGGCCTCAGACAGGGCCGCGGCCAGATTGAAAGTGGTTGTACTTTTGGCCGAACCGCCCTTTAAATTCGCAAAAGTGAGAATACGCATAGAAAAATCCCCAATCCACTGACATAATACAACAATTACAGAACCTTTACAACCTGGCATCCTCATCCGTCAAAACAAACTCAATGACGACGGCTCGCCCCAAAACACCCGACAATGCCCGTTGAACAATATCGCGCAATCGATTTTCAAGCCACTCCTTAGCCATTTCCGATTGAACTCCAACCACATATTTATCCTGCCGCTGCCCCATCAAAGTTGTTCCCTGGATAATCGTATCGTATGTGGCCTGAGTCATCTGCCGTCGGAGCATAAGTTGAGTTTCAGCCCATATTGCTTCATGAGCCGACGGGGCAGCCAGAGGAGGAGGCACAATACTTCTCGATTGGGAACCTGGGTTCCCGGCTATAGGTTCCTCCTCGGTCATTTCAGCCGATCCACGCTTCATCCCCAAATCGATCCGGGCCACATCGGCAAAATCTCGCAGTGTTCGAACAAAAACCGCCCCTCGATTAACGTTCGGATCGGTCTTCGCAGCATCGAGACTAACACGAACGGCGGCTAAATATAAATCCACCCGTTCGGGATAAAGTGCATCCAAAACTTTATAGAGCATACCGGTTGAATGTCTATCTTCCAGCAAAGTCTCCGTTAAATTAATAATAGGTTCAAATACATCTCGTCGAAGATTCTTTTTGATATTATTATGTTTTAGTTTTTGTATTAATATATCTAGTTCGTTAACGTTCCTCCCATGAATCTCCGATTTATTGTCAAGTAATTCTAGATTCGATGGGTTTACATAACTACCTAAATCGGAGTCGTTATGTTTCACACCGGTCCGTAAATCGGTATTAGCTGGATTTACTAGCCGGTTATGTAAACCCAACTGAACCGGATTAGCTTTATGGGGTAATTCGGACTCAAGCTGGTTTACATAACGTAAATCGAGATTCTCTTGCTTATGTCTATTCTTGGATATTTTGGGTAAATCGGAAGCAGGCCCGGTTACATTTTCGCTCAATCGGTAGGTTTCCAGCCCTAATTCGCCCTGCTGCATGCGCATTAATTCGATTTGCTGTTCCAATCGAGCCTCATCTTCGGCCACCACTGGGTCTTCCATCAGTATTTCCAGCAGAAAGCCGATTCGTCGGGTTTTGCCGTTTTTGGTCTCATAGGCATAGCGTAGCCGGGGAACGAACAGACCCAGATATTCTGATTTTTCATCTGAGGGAATAATACGCCGCCACGGCTTATCGTTGGGTATCGGTTCGTGCTTGAGCCAACTGGCGATGGTTTCTTCGTGAACGTCCAGCTTTTCAGCTAATTCGCGCCAGCTACAAGCGATGCGCTTCGTGCCATCACCGCGTCGTTTAGAATCGATACACATACTGCGCAGCAGCATAATTAAGCACCAGCGCTCCGGACCAAGCCGGGGCAGCCATTTTTGGGTAGAATAAAGGGTTACGGGAATCGCGCGCTCTGGAGCGATGATAGCCGCTCTGGCGCTTAAATATACGGGGTGTAACGAAAGGTCAGACATTACCGGGCCTCTTTGCAAACCCTGCCTGTCGGACCTCATTATGGTTTTGAGGTAGCGACCACCAGGGTTATAGTCTCTATTCGTGGCAAAGTTGGCCTCGTGTAACTTGACAGAATGTCCATTTTTATGTATATTAACGTCCAACAGGGGATGCAAAAGCCTGTTGCCATATACATTTCGGTTGTTAGTAATTGGGGCGGCAACCTCAATTACTGATGAAACCGGAACACTCTGAGGGAAGGCTCGCGGCAACGAGCCTTTTTTTTGCACCGGAACTTTGCCTAATCAAGGGACGGTGTCCCCAACTTCAGCCTCATTTTAGCCTCAGTTGTCGAAATTATATTCTTAACGCGACATAATGTCAAAAGTTACTTGTAATTTTGGGGGGTAGGTGCTATAATTAGCGCTAAGTTTCCAGAGGGTCTATCACCTTATGCTCGATTTAAGCCCATTGGGGTTAATTGAAGCCCCATTTTCCTTGTCACCTGATCCCAGGTATTTTTATGTTTCGCTCCAACATAAAGCCACGTTGGCCA
>JAGRCC010000026.1 GCA_020433785.1 Anaerolineae bacterium | reverse complement strand
CATTAATCTGGCGAAACTGCTGACCGACTCAGAAGCGATTCGCGCCGAACTCATACGTCTCGGACCGGACTGGCGGGGGGAATTTAATCAACGTCTACTGCCAACCATTCAATTTACATCACCATCTTAAATTACTGACTTGATAGAGAAGCAATATGAAAACTGTGGTCGTTATCCCAACTTATAATGAAGCTAATAATATCTCGGCTATTACGGCCGAACTGCTCACCCTAAATGTGGACGATTTGCATGTATTAGTCGTCGATGACGCCTCGCCCGATAATACGGGCCAAATTGTCGAACAACTGGCGGAAAGGTGCTATCCCGGCCGGCTGCACGTGATCCATCGCCAAGGCAAACAAGGCTTAGGCACCGCTTATATTGCCGGTTTTAGCTGGGCCTTGGACAACGGGGCCAAATACATCATTCAAATGGACGCCGATTTCTCCCACTCGCCCAATTATATCCCGCAGATGCTGGCTAAAATTGGCGATTGTGATGTGGTGGTCGGTTCGCGTTACATTGATGGCGGCCAGTTGGACGAACGCTGGAGTTGGTGGCGCTGGTTTTTGAGCTGGTGGGCTAATTCCATCTGGACGCGCGGTATATTGGGCGTCGAAACCAAAGATGCGACCGCCGGCTTCAAGTGCTGGAAACGCAGCGCCCTGGAGCGCATCGGACTGGAGCGCATCAACTCCAACGGCTATGTCTTTCAAGTGGAAATGGCCTTTGTGTCGGAAAAACTCAACCTCCGTATTGTGGAAATTCCGATTTATTTTGAAGATCGGCGCATCGGCAGGAGTAAAATGTCGGTCCCGGTCAAAATAGAGGCGGCCCTACGCGTGTTTGAAATTCGATGGCGGCACCGCAAAGTCCAACCCATCTCGCTGCCCCGATCGGCTGAAATCTAGGAGTTCGCGCTTGTCTCGAGCCATCAACCGGTCTGATGTTCTCGCCGGGCTTATCTTGCTGCTCCTGCCGCTGCTCCTCTTCTGGCCGGTTACGCTAGGGCCAGACACCCTCCTTCCCGTTGATAACCTGTTTGCCTACGAACCCTGGCTATCCTACCGGGACGCGTTAGGCGTTGGGCTTCCCCAAAATCAACTCCTGTCCGACCTGATCTTAGAAAATTACGCCTGGAAAACATTCATCCGCGAGTCGATCGCTGCCGGTCAAATTCCCCTGTGGAATCCCTATATCCTGGCGGGCCATCCGTTTTTGGCCAACGGGCAGCACTCGGCGCTGTATCCTTTTACGCTGCTCTTCTACTTTCTCCCGCTGAGCAAAGCCTACGGCTGGTTCACCGTAAGCCAGCTGTGGCTGGCCGGCATGAATATGTACATTTTCATGCGGGTGCTGCGCGCCAATCGCATTGGGGCGCTGATAGCCGGCCTCACCTTCTCGCTCAGCACGTTTTTTATTGTCAGTGTGGTCTTCACTATGATCGTGGCCGGCGCGGTCTGGCTGCCGCTGTTGTTGGCTATTATCGAAATCATCATCCGTAAACAAGAAGAAAAGGGCCTGACCGGCTATTCGCCCATCCCCTACATCGTCGCGGGAGCGCTGGTGCTGGGCGTACAAACTCTGGCCGGCCACGTCGAGATCACCTACTACACGCTGCTGGTCGGCGGTTTTTACGCGGCTTGCCGGCTGGTTATGTTGTGGCGAAAGCAGGCCACCCCACGCTATGCGCTAATTTTGGGGGGCTGGCTGCTGGCGATGATTATCCTGGGCATCGGCTTGGGCGCGGTGCAATTGGTGCCGATGTACGAGGTTGTTACCCAGAACTTCCGTGATAATTCGGTTACACTGGCCCAAGTGCGGGGATGGGCCTTACCGCTGCGCCGCATTATCTCTTTCGTCATCCCTGATTTTTTCGGCAGCCCGGCCCACCACGGATATTTCGATGTGGTGACGCGACAGTGGCAGCCGCTCGGCCTCAATGCTAATGGCGAGATCAACCCCCTGTGCCCTAACTGCACCAGTTGGGATACCAAAACAGCGGTCGAAGCCGGCGCTTACGTCGGAATCTTACCCCTGGTTTTAGCCGGACTGGCCGTGTTGCAGGCCGGCAAAGCCTGGCTCGATGATCGACGCTCACAGAAAGGAACCACCGGCTCGCCGGCTACCGGTCCGGCTCGCCATAGCGTTTTTATCTTTGCGACGCTGGCGGTTCTATCGCTGCTGTTTGCCTTTGGGACGCCGCTGTACGCGCTTCTCTTCTACGGCCTGCCCGGCTGGAATCAACTGCACTCGCCTTTTCGCTGGATCTTTCCGTTTACGCTGAGCATTGCGGTGCTGGCGGGGCTGGGGGTAACGTATTTGGATGCGACGGTGAGCGCCAAATGGAAGGCTAAGGCTAAGGCTGAGGCTGAGACAAAGAATTATAACCTGGCGCAGCCGTCGTTTTTGGGATCGGTGGTTTACTTTTTGGGCTGGGGGCTGTTTTGGAGTGGCTTGGTTGGGCTGGTCGTTATGCTGGCGGCGTTGGTGATACCGGGGCCGTTTATTCAGGCCGCCTCTTTCGTCTTTGACCGGTCAGGGTTGGCTCAAAATGCGTTTGCCGACGGCCGTCAATTTTTCGGCTATCAATGGCCGAACTTTTTCAAATTCTGCCTGATGGTGATGGCTTCCGGAGCAGTGGTACGGATCACGCGCTGCCCTATTTTTGTACCGGATAAGCTTACCCTGGGGCGGGGTAAGTCGAATCGGCTACCCGTCTGGCAGCCGCTGGCCGTGATCATCGTGGCCGTTGATCTCTTAGTGGCGGGCGCAGGCTTTAATCCGGCCGTCGATCCCGCCCTGCTCGATTTCAAACCGGAGGTCGTCCAATGGCTGGAAAACCAACAGGTTGACGACCCTTTCTTCCGGCTCAGCAGCTTCGATACGCCGGCCGGTCCCGGCAACAAACTATTTCAAGCCAATGCCGGTATGACTGAACACCTGTTTGACGTACGCGGCTACGACAGCATCATCCCCGGCCAATACGCTCGATTTATGCAGCTTATTCAAGAAAATGGCGATTTGCTATTCAACCGGATCGGGCCGATCTATTACGACGGTTATGCTGCGCTCGATTCGGCGCTGCTGGATTTGCTGGGGGTTCGTTATATTCTAACGACGGTGGATATTAATAACCCCAGCTATGAGCTAGTTTACGACCAGGAAATTCGGGTTTATGAAAACACCGATGCCCTGCCCCGAGCCTTCGTCGTTCACGAAGAAATGCCGGTGGGGGATGATTTGGATTTTGCCCTGCGCAGTCTCAATCCACACCAGCAAATTATCCTCGACGGCGAAAGCAACGGCTTGGGCCGCAATCTGGGTCCCGAAGATGCCGCCGCAGCCATCCCGACCGCTTCAAGTGTGGAAATAAGCGATTATACACCGAACGAAGTTCAACTAACGGTTCAGGTGAACCAGCCGGGCTGGCTGGTGCTGGCCGATACCTACTTTCCCGGCTGGCGAGCGTACGCCCGGCCGGCGCCGACCACCGACCAGCGACCGCCAACCGCCGAACTATCGAGTTCTGAAATGGTGGTTAATGACTCATTGCCGTCAACTAACCTCCAACCTCCCGACTCCCCATCACCCCCGCCCGAAATCGAGTTGACCATCCACCGCGCCAATGGCAATTTTCGAGCGGTTTATGTGCAACCGGGTGAATGGCAGGTACGGTTTCGGTACAGCCCGCGCAGTTTCCAACTGGGGGCATACGGCTCTTTTCTGACAGCGGCGCTGTTGGTTTTCCTGGCCGGTTACTGGGCTTGGGGCCGGCTGTATCGAGAGAGTGAACACGACTCGCCGATCAAGCGGGTGGCTAAAAACAGCCTGGTGCCGATGGTCATGGCGCTGTCCAATCGGATTATTGATCTGGCCTTCGCTTTGTTGATGCTGCGCATTTTGCAGCCGGAGGGCGCGGGGCAGTACGCCTTTGCGGTGGCTTTTATTGGCATGGTGGAAATCATCACCCGCTTTGGATTGGGCACCTTGGTCACACGCGACGTGGCCGCCGACAGAAATCAGCGCAATCGCTACCTAACTAACGCCTCAATCCTACGCCTCTACTTGTGGCTGGCGGCCATTCCGGTTATGGCCGTCATTCTGGCCATGTACGTTGTTTGGGGCGATACCACCGTTGAAGTGCTGGTGACCATCGCCATTTTTGCCGTTGGCACGTTCTTCAGCAATCTATCCGATGGGCTGACGGCCCTGTTTTATGCCCATGAGAAGGCTGAATATCCGGCCGGCGTATCGGCCATCACCACGTTTGTTCGGGTGACGGTGGGGGCCTTGGTCCTGCTGCTGGGCTGGGGTATCATCGGCCTGGCCGGAGCCTCGCTGGTGGCCAATTTAACCTCGTTTGCCATTTTAGCCTACATTATGGTCACGCGGATTTACCGGCCTCATTTTGAAGCCGATCCGGCCTTGCAGCGGGAGATGATGGGCGAAAGTTTCCCGCTGATGATTAACCATCTGCTGTCAACTATCTTCTTTCGCATCGATGTGTTTATCCTTAAGCCGGTTTGGGGCAGCGCTCAAGTGGGGTATTACAGCGCGGCCTATAAATATATCGACGGCATCAACGTGGTGCCTCAATATTTCACCCTGGCCATCTTCCCACTGATGAGCCGCTTCGCCGCGGACTCCCGCGAATCGCTGGTGCGGGCGTATATTTTGAGCCTGCGATTGCTGCTACTGCTGGCCATCCCAATTGCGGTCGGCACGCCGTTTGTGGCGGAGGAGCTAATCCTGTTCCTGGCCGGTGAGAGCTTTGTGCCTGACTCGGTCATTGTGCTGCAACTGCTGATCTGGTTCTTGCCGTTTAGCTTTATTAATCAGGTTACGCAGTATGTTTTGATTGCCATTAACCAACAACGACAGCTTACTCGAGCCTTTATCATTGGGGTCCTGTTCAATACCGTCACCAATTTGATCTTTATTCCGCTCTACGGTTATCGGGCGGCAGCGATTACGACCATTTTATCGGAGTGGTCCCTGTTGATCCCCTTTTATTTGATGGTGCGCCAAAACCTGTGTGTCGTGCCCTGGTTCGATGTGACCTGGCGGCCGGCCGCAGCCGGATTAGTGATGGGGTTGACCCTGTGGCTGGTCGGCGATATTAGCTTTTTAGCCACGCTGGTTCTGGGCAGTGCCATGTATTTGGCGGCGCTGGCGGCCTTCGGGGGCTTCAATCAACAGGATATGGCGGCCTTATGGCGGGCCATTCCCCTGGGCAAATTAAAACAAACGCTGAGGCGAAACATCGCTTAGGCCAAAATTTGCATTTATCAATATTTCAATCTACAGTTATCATAATACCGCTATATCCTTATCAGATCCATTTGTTTCCCTAATTACCTCATCTTCCATTTCAAAACGACTCAATTTCTTTAGATATCCATAGTGTTTTCTCAATTTCAAGCGGCGTACACGTTGCCAATTGCCTAATAGGTAGTGTCCGGTCCGGGTTCCTATCCTGAATTATTGAGATAATACATATAACGCAACTTAAAAAGATAGGCCAGAGCAAGGACAAATGGGGTTAGAAGATCGAATCCGACTTCCCAACCTTAATTTAATTCACCGTCGTTCGCGATTGTTAAACTTACTGGATAAGTTTATCAAAAATGGACAGCGTTTGATCACGATCTACGCGCCCGGTGGCTACGGGAAATCAATCCTCCTGGCCGATTTTGCTCAAACAACGGACCTTCCTATCTGCTGGTGCTCCTTAGAGCCGACAGATCGAGATCCCACCTCTTTTCTGACCCTGCTGGCCTACAGCATCACCGATCGTTTCCATGAAATAGAACCAAATAGCCTACTGAACCTAGTTAAGCGTGGCGACACGCAAAGCAGTATTCGCCGCATTGCCGAACTATTACGCAGCGTTGATTCGCATATCATCATCATTGATGATTATCACAAAGCCGTTAGTGCCGGGATGACGTTGGCGCTCAACCGGCTGCTCAAACAACTACCTGAAACTAGTACCATCATCGTGGCCGCGCGGGGCGATATGACCCTTGACACCGGCCAGATTATCGATCTGCTTATCAGCGAGCGAGCGACCGGTCTGTCTGAAGAAGAATTACAATTTACCGGCGAAGAGATTCAACTGGTGATGCGTAAACGCTTCGGCCGCCGCATTGGTTCTCAAGAAGCCGATGAAATTGCCCAAGCCACTGACGGCAATGTGGCCCAGGTATTGTTAACCGGCCACATGATGCATGCCAACCGGCTCATCGGTCATCTCAAACAGCGGTTGGGTGATGATCGCCAGATGATTTATGACTATCTGGCGCAAGAAGTTTTCGGCAAACAGTCGCCAATGCTGCAAAAATTTATGCTCTATTCGGCCATTCTGCCGGATATGACACCCGAGTTATGTAATGACTTGCTGGAAACCGACCAGGCCCAGGCTTATCTGGAAGAGTTAATCCACAAGGATTTGTTTATCTCCCAAATTGGCGTTGGCTATAAATATCACGATCTTTTCGCCGAATTTTTGCGCACAAAGTTGGCCGAGGATGAGATGCTTCATCGCCAGGTGTCGATGAAGGCCGCTCAAATCCTCGCCACCCAAAGCCGTTATGATGAAGCGATTTTTCTGTATATTTCGGTGCAGGCTTGGGATGAAACGACACTGCTGCTTGAAACTCAAGGAAGCCGTTTCTATGATACAGGTCGAGCCCTGACCCTTAATACTTGGCTGGCGCAGATACCGGCGGAAAAGCTAACCCAACATCCTCGCCTGCTCTTGTTGCGTGGACAAATACTCAGCATCGACTTAGGCGATCCGGATCAGGCGATTTCGCTGTTCCAACTGGCCGAGCAGCGATTTGAAAGTCAGGGTGATACGATTGGTGCGGCCGAAGCCCAGGTCTGGCAGTCCGTGGGGTTGCGTAGAAAGGGGCAAATGGCTCAAGCCATTGTGCTAGCTAAACGCGGCGTAACTCAACTCGAAGCCTTGAAGGCTGATGAGCATATCTTGGCGCTGGCCATTAGGAATCGGGGATTAGTGTATCATTATCTCGGCGAGTTGGCCGCGGCTTTATCGGATTTACGCCGTGTTTTTAAACTCTACGAGGCGTGGGGCAACACCTACGAAATTGGATCGTGCCATCATGACATAGGGCACAGCTTGGATCGTGACGGCAACATTAATGGAGCCATTTATCACTTTAAGCAGGCAATTCGCATTTGGGAAGCTTTAGGCAATGGCAGTGAACTTTCAAACACCCTCAACAGTTTAGGGGTGTGTTTGTATACCATCGGCCAGTATGATGAAGCGCTGGAATATTTCAGCCACAGCCTGGATATTGCGCTTCAGATTGGCGCCAGCCGACGGGCCGCGTTTGCCCAGGCCAGTGTTGGCGACGTCTTTTTGGAGCAGCAGAATTATGAGCAAGCGATGCAAGCGTTCCGAACCGCAATCGAGTATGCCCAAAATGCCGGGGTGGAGTCATTAGAGGTCTACATTCTCATTAGATTAGGAGAGTGCTATTTTCAGCAAGGTGAGTTTGTTCAGGCTTTGCAGCTAGCTCTCCAGGTTAAAGAAGTGACCACTGAAACTCGTCTCATTCTTGAAAAAGGGTTAGCCACAACGCTACAAGCCAAAATCTATTTGCGTCGAGCCGAGTATGAGATAAGCTTTGCCTTATTTGCAGAAGCGTTCGAATGTTTTGCTCAAAGCAGCCTCCTCGAACAAACAAAGGTAAGCCTCTGGTGGGCTTATGGTTTATTACTCGATTTAAGAGTCGCTACCGCCCAAAAGCAATTGCAAGAAAGCCTTAAACTCGCGATGAGGCTAGGTGGGGCGGCTCCAGGGTTGGGGTTAATCATATCTGAAGTTCGACCACTTTTACGGCATGCCCTTTACCAACCAGACGCCTCTATTGAATTGAAAGACCATATACAGTTATTACTACGGCAAGATAAACGTGAGTCGCTCAATTTACCGTCTAACCTCGGCTTACAGGCTTTTCTATTTGGCTCCCCCACCATCATCGTTGAAGATAACCATCGTTCCTTTAGCCAACGCGGTCGATCGCGCAAGATGCCCGAATTTCTGGCCTACTTAATTTTAGAAGGTCGCGATGGGGGTTGCCGCTGGAGTGAAGTAACTACAGCGTTATGGCCCGATCTAGAACCGAGCAAAGCTTCCTCAACCTTCCACCAAACGCTCAGACGATTACGAGAGACTGTTCTTGGCGTTCCGGACTACATTATCATTAAGGACGATTATTATCAGGTCAATCCTCAATATTTAGATTGGTGCGATGCAACGGCCTTTGGAACACTGCTGGAACGAATTCCGCAGGTTCCGCCTGATAAAGCCTTAGACCTGCAAAAAGAATTAATCTCTCTCTATCGGGGTGATTTTTTAGCCGGTTTCGAATTGGGCGAATGGGGCATGGAATATCAGGCCTGGTTTGAAGCCAACTTTTTACGAGTAGTTAAATTAGCCAGCGAACAATTACTCACCCAAAATTCACCCCAAGAAGCCCTGACGCTTATTAATAAGGGTTTAATGTGCGACTATTTTAGAGAAGATCTGCATCGTGCCGCCTTTAAAGCCTACGTACAACTTGGCCTGCATGACCATTTGCAAACGCATTATGCCAATTTGAGAGCGCATTTACAACAGGAATTTAATGCCCCGCCAGACCCCGTAACCGTAAAATTATACGAGCAAGTCATAGCCGGTAAACAGGTTCAGCTCGTAAATTAAGCTCGTTAGTTAGCTACTAAGCTTGAAAAAAGCCTACCAGAGAAAGCGGCGCTTTCTCTGGTAGGCTTTTTTCGTATAGCCTTACTGAGAGATGTCAGAACCTCTATGATAAATTATGACCAAGATAAAATTTATAACAGTGATTTATCAAAAGGAGAACTTTCAATGTCTTTACGAATTAAACTTATGGTTGCTGACTTAATGAACAATCAAAAAGCCCGGGCTATCGCCATTGTTGGTCTTATGATCATCGCTGCTCTGGCCGGAGGAGCGCCTCACGACTCTTCTGGATGATTTTGTATCATTAGACCGTTCTCTCTTATCAAGAAACAGGAGCTATCCTTATGAATACAATCCAAAACCGGCCGGCAATCTCTGATGTCCTGATCAGAGCCAGCGCCAATACCGCCTTTAGAACCAAACTGTTAACCAACCCGACCGAAGCCCTCATCGAGTTAAATCTGTCACCCGAAGATACAGAGATATTAACGGCAATTAACGCGCACACGCTCAAGGATTATGCGCGCCAAATTAAAAACAGACTGCTTCTTAACTATCAACGATGAAATAGGAAATTACTGAGTAATTTCCTATTTCATCTAGCGAATTAAAAGCAAAATCTCATGCAATCAACGAATCGTAACTATGGTCTTACTAATAAGTTGGGCAAAATGAATCTGAACGAGCGCAAGGTCATCCTTGAATTAAGCGAACATGATGCCACACTGCTGCTAATTTTAATTCAAAATGAACTCAACGAAACCGATGAAACCTGGCACAATTACTGGAAACGGTTGGCTCACCAGGTCAGGCACAGCATCGAACGAACCGGATTTCAGACCAGACGAAATCTGGATAGAGGCAGCAGAGACCCTGATCATTAATGTCAAAGATTAAGTCCCTCCAATTCAGGAGATTGGAGAGTAGAGATTAGATATGGACGCTGAGAACATCGTCTAACCTCCAATCTCTAATCTCCTGACAACAACTCTTTTACCAGGCCCAAGTTATTGAATTTACAATAGCTCCCAACTTTCTAGTGACAAGCGAGGCTCACCATGATTTTGATCTATATTATCATTTTTCTAAGTTGTCTGGCATTTCTTTTCCGAAGTGATTTGAGTACGATCGGCCAAATTTCGTTTCGAGGTGGTTGGAAGCTGGGGCTGGCTGTTTTAGGCTTATTTTTGCTCCAAGCGATGCTAGTAACCTATATGCCAGGTCAAGCGATGTTCCAAATGATGGTGGTGATTGGCTCGCAGGCTCTCTTAGCCTTTCTCATTTTGCTCAATCGACACCTACCGGGAGCCAAATTGTTTGCGCTGGGTGTTATTCTAAATACGGCCGTAATGGTCGCTAACGGCGGCTGGATGCCAATTACCCCGGAAGCTTATCAAGCTCTTGGTTCTGAGCACACGGTTGAACTACAAGCCCGCGCCCCGGCTAGCAAAGGAATTATGCTGGCTCAACATGAAACCAACTTATGGTTTCTGTCCGATGTTATCCCGGTCGATTTCTTGGGCCGCAACAGCGCCATGAGCA
>JAGRCC010000001.1 GCA_020433785.1 Anaerolineae bacterium | reverse complement strand
GATTTATCGCCCGGCGAACGTTGTGGGAGAGACAATCCGGGTTATCCGTTTAATTTGTAACCTTCATCATTCAACGACCCAATGGGTAAGTTATCTATTTACGGTTCCAAAGCGATTCAAATTGAATTCCTAAAACACGACGTCTTTGGGATAAGTGGCTTTTTCAATAAGCCGCCAAAACGCTTCGGCTTCGCCAGTGTTCGAGGCGAACCAGAAGTAATAGCGGGTATCATCGTCCTGGTAAATCCATTCTTCAATCGGTGTGCCGGGGTCGAGCAGGTTAACCAATCCCTCCGCCGGTCCCAAAAAGGGTTCGGTTGGCAGAGCGTATGACTGCACTTCAGCCGGTTCACCCAAGCAGAGGATTAACTCGGCCCGCGAAGCGCCCCGCTCAATTAGTGGAAACCCATCGATGAGGTCAGACAGATAGCAGCCGGCCGCCGGATGAATGGTTTGCGTCAGACGGCTAATTTGACCGTGTATCCTTTCATCGGGCGTGCCATCGAAGGCGACATCGAGCTTATGGTTATCAATAGCCGCTTGGACAGCCGTTCGAGGTACGTCCGCGCCCTGAGTTTTTTGAGATTTGAGATCGAACAGCCCGGCATCGACCAGCGATTGCCAAAGGGTGCGGAGTTCGTCAGGGGGCAACTGATGTTCTCGGGTGAGTTGTTCTTGCGGCCACGCCCCCATATAAGGCAGCAAATAATGATACGTCACTTGACCGTCACCCCGGATCGAGACGGATGTGGCGTCAGCCCCGACCTCGCCGCCGCCAAAGGTATAGGTGATGAAGTCGCTTTCGTCCGGCTGGACTTCAAATAAGGTTCGTTTTGATAGAGATGGCGAACACCCCCAGGCCAGGAGCATCAGGCTAAGCAGTAATAAGTGGCGTAAAAGAGATTGTAGATGTTGAAACATAAACTCCCCAGAATTTGAAAAATATATAATCTGGGTTCGATAATTAAAGCCGAGTAGGTCATTTCGTAGCCAAAGGCGGAGAAATCCCTCAGACATGCCTATAAACGAAGCCTTCGCCGGGAAAGACGGGCGTTGTCGCTTCAAATTTTCCCAGCCAGACCTCTTTTCGTTGTATTGCCACAGGGATTTCTCCGCTGGCGCTCCGAAATGACATGAAGGTCATATCTATTTCCGAACTCAGGTGTATAGGCTAAGACATAGTGATGATGGGAATAGTTCCGCGTTTCCGAAGGGCTTGGGGTATGATTGTATGCTCAAGAACGGGTATTATAACTTCTTCTTCTCCACCTCAAGAGCTAACTCCTCTTTCAGCGCGCGATGAGTCGAATAGCGCCGGAGCAATGACTGATAAAATTTTTCAAACTTGGCCCGGCGTCCACCGAAGGCGGCAATTTCACCCATTAAGGCGCAGTAATAAGCCGCCGTCGCGTAATGCTTGCGGCCGTTACGAATATGGATCTCCATAATCTGCTGATAGATAAAATCGGCGTGCTTGATGGCTTGGGATCGAGTGATGTCGGGTTTAGCCGGCAGGTGATCGCGCAAGAAACGAAACGGCTCCTCAGCGGATTCGGCCATTTTGCCGTACAAGGCTTGCAGGCGAGGCCCCATCTTCGGCTTGGCCTCCGATCCAAACGCCGTCAGCAGATACATGC
This sequence comes from Anaerolineae bacterium, assembly GCA_020433785.1. The sequence continues at coordinate 1,053 of JAGRCC010000001.1, read as the reverse complement.
TGCCCAACAATTCCAGCGCCTCTAAATAATAGTAGTTATTCATACTATCCAGCAATCGCTCAATGTACTCAAACTGACCTTCGCCCAGATAGACCTGGCAGAACATATAGCCGGACGAGGGCAGATCGCGCCGCAGCTTGATGAAAACCCGCCGCCTCAACTCCTGCGCTTGTTCGGCGCTGGCCAAGCCGGCCAACCGGTAGGCCGTAGCATAGGTTTCATAGTCAAATAAGTTATCGAAAACCGGTTCGTAAATATCAAACGCCTGCTGCGGCTCGCCGAGCGCCTCATAAGCCCGCGCCATTTGCGTGCGCACAACCGTGGGGTCCATACCATCGCGGGGAGCCATAAAATTGGGGTGCCTTTGGGGCGGCAGGACGGCTAAGGCTTCCTGCCCATAAGAAATGACCGCCGGCCAAGCCTGAGCCATTTCGTAATGGGCCAGCAGCGATTCATACAGCATCGTGTAGCGCTGGCGAAAACGATGCTGTACGGCCACCGCCTGATCGACTCGGCCCTGAACCGTATACAGCCGGATGAGCAGGCGCAGCTGCATAGGAAGACCGGTGGGGAAGGTTTGCCGCTCCTGCCCGTCCAGTTCATCGGCCCAGGTTTCGAGACGAGCGCACACCTCGGCTTGCTGGTTAGGGTCAAGGAGCGCCACAAAATCATCGAGGTACGGCCGGTCGGGGTGGTCGAGCGGCGCGAGAAAGTTTAGGGCCGTCTCGTAAAAGTCGGCAGCCGGCCGGCTCTGTTGCAGAGCCATCAGGTAACGGTTGACGATAGCATCGGCGTCTTGGCCCAGCTCACGGAAGGGATGGCGAACGCCCAACGTTCGATACGGATTACCGGCCAGGGTCAGGGCCAGCAGCGTTTGGTACGCGGCGGCCGCCACTACGTACTGTTCGTTTTGAAAGTAGGCGTTCGCCTCCGTCAAAAAGTGACGTAAGGCATTGAGGCCGGCGTGATCCTCCGGCTTATATTTATAGGTGCGCGAGGCGCGCCAGGCCGGCGGCTCCTCAAAATAGTCCTGCGCCTCTTTATCAAAATAGT
>JAGRCC010000287.1 GCA_020433785.1 Anaerolineae bacterium | reverse complement strand
TGGCCGGCTGCCGGAAAAACCGCGTCGATGGCGGCCATACCGGCGGCACGATGGTCGGGATGGTTAACATAATCCTCGCGCGACCAGACGATGGTCGGGTCCATAGTGATGACCACCTCCGGTTTGAACCGGCGAATCTCGCGCACCAGCCGTTTACGCAGATCCAGGGTGTTAACCAGCATGCCATCCGGCTCGCGTAAAAAGACCACTTCCTTGACGCCGACCACCTCAGCCGCCTCGATCTGTTCCGCTTCGCGAATTTCCGCCGCTTTCTGTTTGGTCATTCCTTTCGCGGCAATGCCGACGTCGCCGCTGGTGCAGAGCACATAGACCACCTCGGCCCCATCCCTCACCCAACGCGCCACCGTTCCGGCACAGCCGAATTCAATATCATCGGGATGGGCGACAATGACCATCGCCTTTTTAGGGGTATAACGTCCGTTTTTCATTGAAACTCCTTGGTAAGTAGGTATCAGGAGTCAGAAATTAGATACCTATCTCTTCCTAATTTCTGACTCCTAACCCCTGATTTTTATTGTCAATGTTGCCCGTGAAGGCCATCAAACTTTTTTTACTAACACTACTTAAATTCTACTACAGCTTAACCGACTGGCGAAAATTAGAACCGGTATATCTAATCATAAAACCTCGGACACATAGCATCAACTCCGAGGTTTATTACCCTGCTAAAAATCGATCAGGGTCAGAATTGACAAGACAATTACTTGTTCATACAATAGTTGCATATACAACTATTGTAGTCGCAAGTATATTCACATCAACCGATCTGTCAAGTTTGATCCAACTGCCACAACAACTTCGTTAGGAGTAGAAAAATTTATGAAAAAAGTAGCCAAAACTCAACATCCTATTCACCCCTCTATCCAAAACCGGTGGAGTCCGCGGGCCTTTTCAGACCAGCCGGTTGAACCTGAAAAACTTTTAGCGGTCTTAGAAGCAGCGCGTTGGGCCCCTTCAGCGATGAATGAGCAACCATGGCGCTTCATTGTTGCCACCAAAGAAAACCCGGCCGAGTTTGAGCAAGCCTTAAACTGCCTCAATGAAGGCAACCAGCGCTGGGCCAAAGCTGCTCCGGTTTTGGTCTTTACCCTTATCAAAAAGACCTTTACCCGCAACGATCGACCAAACCGCGTGGCATTACATGACCTTGGTTTAGCCGTGGCCAACCTAACCATACAGGCCACCGAGTTGGGATTACACACCCACCAAATGGGTGGCATCCTATTTGATAAAATCCGCGAGGTGTACCAGATTCCTGAGGATTTTGAAGTTGTAACCGGTATCGCTTTAGGGTATTATGGGGATATCGAACAGCTTCCCGAAGATTTACAGGAGCGCGAAAAAGGGCCTCGACTACGCAAGCCGCTGTCCGAACTGATCTTTGCCGGCGCATGGAGCCACCCGGCCACACTTGTAAAGAGCAACCAGCCTTAAAAACGTTAGAACTCTGACCACGAGGTGTCAGAAGAAAAAGGTAGACAACGATGTTAGGTATCGACGACCCTAACCGCTGCAACGAAAAAGTAAACCCGTGGCACACATTTTTACGGGTTCATAGTAGGGTGCTCTCGGCGCTGGCCGATGACATGGAAGCCGAACAGGCCATGCCGCTGACTTGGTATTACGTGTTGTTTCATCTCAATAACGGCTGCATGAACAAACTACGGCTGCAAGATCTGGCCGAAGCGGTCGATCTGAGCCAGAGCGGCTTGACCCGCTTGCTCGATCGCATGGCCGAGGCCGGTCTTGTTGAGCGCCGGCCCTGCGCAACAGACCGGCGTGGGGCGTATGCCATCATCACACCAATCGGCCAAGGCAAGTTGGAGGCGGCCACTCACACCTATTTGCGCGGTATTGCGGAGCATTTTATGCGGCATCTTAACGAGGATGATGTCGAAGCCTTGCTCAACGCATTCAATAAGATTTTGACCGCCGAGGCTGATAGAGAACAGGGTGACAATCGCTGTTGATAACGGTCGCGATTGTCACCCTTTTTTGAAGCGTTATTGGACCACCTTACCGCCACGCCTCGGCATAATTAAAGGCATACTGTTGCAACGAAATCGGCTCTCGTTCCAAAATTTCGGCCACCGCCGGCGAAACGGAAGCCACCCACCCCTGGCGGACAATATAGAACAGATCCGCGAAAAATCCCACTTGTTCGGGCCGCCAGCCGGCGGAGGCCAGCGCCTCGCGAAACGCGCCGTCATCAATCGCCACATAATTGATTTCTCGATTGGCCGCTTCCGATAAAATGGCGGCAGCCTCACTGTAAGTAAAGGCCTCGCCGCCGGTCAACGCGTATTCTTTGCCAGCGTGTCCCTCTTCGGTTAGCACCACCGCCGCAACCGCCGCAATATCGCGAGTATCGATAAAGCTGGTTTTCGCGTCATCCGCGGCCAGATAAAATGTACCGCCCTGCTGAATCATCGGTAGCAAAAAGCCGGGGTTAAAGTTTTGCATAAACCAATTTGGACGCAAAATAGTGTAATCGATACCCGAATTGATCAGATGCAGTTCGAGACGCCGAATAGGCACATCCTCAGGGGCCTGATCAACGCCTAACGCCGTCATCAAAACTATCTGGGTTACACCCGCAGCTTTGGCTTGATCGATCAGCGGGGTAAGCGTTTTGTCTGCCTGGACATCGGCGGTTTTGGTTAACGCAAATACCCGGTCAACCCCAACTAGCGCCGGGGCATAAGTTTCGGGCCGCTCAAAATCAAGCGACACCGGCTCAACATTGTCCGTTGAGGGGTAGTCGGCCGGGTGGCGGGTGGCCGCTTTTACCTGTTTGCCCTTTTTCACCAAAAACTCCACCAGCGAACTACCTACATTCCCGGTTGCACCTAAAACTAAAATTTTGTGACTCATACTTATTCTCCTTTAGTTTACATTATTTTAACCTAAAATGTAACTATTTTTGTTACATTTAAACACAAAAAAAGGGGGCTTACGATTGGCTCTGCAATTGCGCCTCAATATCTTGCACCACGTCAGCGATGGTGGCTTCAGCCAAAATACCTTCCAACGCCGCTTCCGCTTTTTTGAAAACAGTCAGCAGCGTGGGTTTGATATTACGCCCGCAAGGACATAGGGGGTTAGGTTGATTACTGTGCAGCGCGAACAGGTGTCCCTGTTCCGTGACGTTATATACTTCCAGCAGAGTGATCGTATCAGCCGGCCGGGCCAAAGTTGAACCGCCCTCGACGCCAAGTTGGGTATCGACAAACCCCGCTTTATTGAGCATACTTAGAATGCGCCGAATGACCACCGGATTGGTGTTGACGCTACCGGCCACATATTTTGATGACAGCGGTCTAGATTCTAAGGCCAGCAAGGCCAAAATATGAACCGCTACGGCAAAGCGACTATTGATACTCATTTTATCTCCAAATCTGTAACAATAATAGTTACATTTTATTATTTGTCAAATTCAGTTTTTCATTTAAATTTCGTTTGTTGCGCTGTTAACATGAAGCATAAATTATTAAGTTCGAAGGGCAGTGCACAGGTCGCTAATTTTTCCAACATTAAAAATGAATAGAGGGAAACCATGGCACGAAAATTCTTTAAAGTCGCTACATTTAATCTGCTTAATCTGGCGTTGGCCGGCAAGCCCTATTATAACCTAACTTGCGATGAGGTAACCTATAAACGTAAAGTCGAATGGGCATCGGCCCATTTGCGCTATATGAATCCTGACATTGTGGGGTTTCAAGAGGTATTTCATGTAGAGGCATTGGAAGAGGTTATCGCTGCCGCCACTACGTATCAGAATGCTAACATTCTGGTCTCCGATCGCCCTGAAGACGGCGGGCCGGCGGTGGCGTTGGTCAGCCGTTTCCCCGTATCCGATATGGATGTCATCTCCGACTTTCCGGAGCAGTCCCTATTGGAAATCGACGGGATGAATGTGCCCATCAAAAAATTCTCCCGCCCCATCCTACGGGCCAAACTCCGCCTGTCTGACGAACTCAGTGTGACGGTATTTGTGGCTCACCTTAAATCAAAACGGCCCAAACTGCCGGACGGCATCAACCAGCACGATCCACGCGAACGGGTCAAAGGCGAGGCGCGATCCTTGATTGTCAGAGCAGCCGAAGCCACCGCCCTGCGCCACTTGCTGCTCGATACGCTGGAAGGCACCAATTATCCGGTCATCGCCATGGGCGACCTTAACGACGACGGCGGGTCGGTGACCAGCAAAATTTTGGTGGGTGAAGAACCATGGCGCAACCTTAGATTGCACGACAAGCAGCGACTCTGGGATGTCCATCTATATAACGTGAAGGATATTCAGGCCCGGCAAAGTTATCGCGATGTCTATTACACCCACATTCACAACGGCCATTACGACAGCCTGGATCACATTTTGGTCAGCCAGGAGTTTGTCCGCCAAAATCCGAAACGCTTAGGGTATGTCGAATACGTCAAGGTGTTCAACGATCACCTCATCGATGAGACTTTGAGCGATGATCGCGTGCCGCGTT
>JAGRCC010000286.1 GCA_020433785.1 Anaerolineae bacterium | reverse complement strand
AACTTAAGTTTGTCCTACATATTTTCAGAGGAGTAAGGGATCGAAACTGATTACTCCTTACTCCTTACTTCTCAAAGGGGGGGTTCCGTACTTTACGGAGACGGTAGCCGGTTGGGTTACATTAACAGATTGTTTTCCATAGCAAAGAGGGTGGCACCGGCGCGGGTGGAGACATTAATTTTGGTGTAGATATTTTGGATGTGGCGGTCAACGGTTTTGTAGGCAATCGTCAGTTCAGCAGCGGTCTCATGCATCGTGTAACCACGGGCCAGCAAACGCAGCACTTCGATTTCGCGCCGGCTCAACCCGGCAACCGTCTCCTTTTTGCCGGTGGGGGCCTGCTGACCCGCTGCTATAAGAACAGCCTTGACCGCATCGCCACAAAGACATCCGTCTTTGACGGCGGCGGTGAGTGCTTCGGCAGCACGTTCGGGCGCATAGGCCGGTTTATGGGCCCGGTGCTCCGTCATCGAACAAAAGGTATTGGCAGCCGCCAAAATACGGGCCGTTGGGGATAGCATGGTCCCGGAACAATTTCGATGATAGCCGGAGCAATCAAGTCGCTCGTGATGGAGACCCGCCAGCGCGCCAATTTCGGCCAGTTTGGCTGGCCGCGCCAGCACGCGTTCGGTGTAGTAGGGATGCAGGCGCACCTTCTCCCAATCTCGATTGGTCAATGTTGATTTCCCCCAAATACCGGCGCTGATGCCCACTTTACCCAGATCGTGGAGATAGCCGGCCCGGCGCACTAACCCCACATCATCCGGCGGCAAGCCGTATTCTTGGGCAGCTCGAGCCGCCAAATCGGCTACATGGCGGGAGTGGTTAAGAAAATAGGGTGACTTGATATCGGTAAAATCGGCAATTGCTTCGCAGGCCGTGTCGAACGCGGTGTCGTCCAGGGTGTGGTGGGCACCCGGTTCGAGATCCAGCACCGTCTGCCAGGTCGGTTCGGAGTCCAGACCGGCTAATAGCTCCTCAGCCCGCTCGCAAAAAATTTCAACCAACCAGGGGGCATGCGCGCCGCCGCTCCGTTGACGCGCCATGGCCGTGGCTGCCGCTACGCCGCCCAGGTTATAGAATATGACCGCATCGTGGGCCAATCCGGCCACAAGCATAGCCGGGGAGATGGCTTCCCCTTTCAGCGCCGGGACGCCCTGGCCATCCCACCGAGCATAGATTTGACCGACGGTTTGCACAAAACTTTCCGGAAAATTGAGGCGCGTTGCCAGACGTTTCGCTACTTCGCAATGACCGGGGAAGAAGCTGCTTGTCACCAAAGGGAGTTCAGCCATCTTTTGGTCAATGATTTGGGCCATTTGCTGCGGATTAGCGCCGGCATTGGCCTGGCGAATATAACGCACCACCATTTCAACGGTACTCTCGATGTCGGCGGTGTCAATTTCGGCGTACTCGGTTCGCAAGGCTATTTCATCACCTACAATCGAGGATAACCAATAGGTATCGGCGTTACAGCCAATATAACGCAGCAAGGCTTCATAGTAGGCGTCGCGCAGTTCGGCGTCACTCAACCCGGCCGCTTCACCCAGCCGCACGGCCACAATACATGTCCTCATGGCATGTTCCATGGGCTGCCCCATGCCCAGGTCAGTGGCTATGGAAAGCGCCGCCATCAACTCGGCCAAACGGAGAGAGGTTGAGTCTACTGAAGAATCTGCCATGGTTCCTCACCTTCATCGTTGTTGCTTCTAGAACTCTAGGGTTTTATAATCAGCTGGGCACATCATACTCGCTATACTGAGATTAGGGCAAAAACAAACTGGAAGTATCCGACCGGACTCAGGCGGCCATCGTTGCGCTGTGCTACGGTCTGGCCGATCTAGGCGCGTTGTAATCGCTCACGTTCTACGCCAATTTTCCTCTCAATCCTGTGGCATGTGGATCGATCTCGGCTTAGGTTATGGTCTATAATAGAAAACCAGGTGACAGTCACTTTTTGGTGCTCAGGCCCGATATCCAGTCCGTTAAGTGACTGTCACCTTAATTCCGATAAAGTCTAATGAACTTGTATGTCAGCGGCCTGCCGCCGATGCGTGAGGTGGAACGGCGGCGAGAAGCCGCCAGACACAGGTTGCCCTAATTGATTTAGGTTTTAAGGCTTTCGCCGCGGCGGATGGCGATCAATTTTTTAGCGGTTTCAACGGCTACGGCGGCGTCGCGGCAGTAGGCATCGGCTTCGATGGCTTCGGCAAAGGCTTCGTTGAGCGGCGCGCCACCAACCATGACAATGATATCATTGCGGATGCCTTCATCCTTGAGACGATCGATGACCACTTTCATATAGGGCATGGTCGTGGTCAACAGCGCCGACATGCCTAAAAGTTCCGGTTCGTGTTCTTTGATGGCCTCGAGGTAAGCATCGGCGTCATTGTTGATGCCAATGTTGATCACTTCAAAGCCGGCCCCTTCCATCATCATAGCCACCAAGTTTTTGCCGATATCGTGGATGTCGCCCTTAACCGTACCGATGACCATTTTGCCAATGATCGGCGCGCCGGTTTCGGCCAGCAGCGGGCGCAGGATGGCCATGCCGGCTTTCATGGCGTTGGCGGCCATCAACACCTCGGGCACAAATAAGATGCCGTCTCTGAAATCGATGCCGACAATTTCCATGCCCGCGACCAACCCCTCGGTGAGGACTTGGTACGGGGTGGTCCCCCGGCTTAACGCTTCTTCTACTTCTTCGACGACTTCTTCTTGGTAGCCGTCATACAGATCATCCCACATTTGCTCATAAAGCTCCTCGAGAGACAATTCGCTTAAGATTACTTCATCCGCCATTCTTTTTCTCCATCAAAGTTTAGTTGGAATTAACGCGTCATCTTTGAGCTGTAAAACCCGTATTTTTGGTATTATAAACTCAAGTTGCCACCTAGCTGTCCAAACCGGGGGGTAAGGAGTAAGGAGGAGGGAGTAAGGGGTTAAAACCGATTACTTCCCCGAAGTTAGGCTTGAAACAGCGGTTTTTCCGTATTTTCCTGAAACGGTAGCAACTTAGTTTATTATAAATTATTTCACGGCTATAGGATAAAATCAATGTTTGGAATTTGTTAGGGGTTACACCTATCAAAAAATAACAGCCTTACGAATCTGAGACTATTACCTCCTGCACCGGGCGAACAGCCGCCAATCACGCTTCCTGACTGATCATCAATCGGCGTGATTCGTCGGCCGCTTCATCTTGCGGATTGAGGGCTAAATAACGCTGCCAAAACTCGTTGACGATGGCCGTCGGGTCGCACTTGACCCCTTGTTGGGCAAAATAGTCACAAACACGGATAATATCTCGTTCCAGTATAAACCGCGCTTTTGGATTGGCTTGACTTTTGACCACCTGAGGAAAATCAATGAAGGTAATTTTGCCGTCCCAGTACAAAATATTGTAGGCTGACAGATCGCCGTGAATTAACTGATGTTGGAGCATCAGGTCGATATTACGCAGCACCTCAGTAAACAGCGCTTTGGCCAGGCTCGTTTCCAGGGTAATTTCGTTTAGGGTGGGCGCGGCCAGTTGGGCGTCGCCGACAAATTCCATTAAAATCGCATTCTCACCGGCGGCCAGGGGCTGCGGGACAGCGCCGCCGGCTTCGAATAGAA
>JAGRCC010000285.1 GCA_020433785.1 Anaerolineae bacterium | reverse complement strand
ATGCTGCTCAAAGATGAACCGTTTGACGGCGAAATCCGGCTGCTGTTTCAACCTTCGGAAGAGGGAAAGGATGGGGAGGGCAAAAGCGGGGCCATGCGCATGATCGATGACGGCGCAATCGAGGGTCTTGACGCAGTGATTGCCTTGCACGTCAACGGTCTGGTTGATCGCGGCAAAGTATCGATAGGCGAAGGGTATGCCCTGGCCAACAGCGACCGCATTGCGGCTAAAATCATCGGCACGGGCGGCCATGGCGCCATGCCCCACCTAGCCCGCGATCCGATTTTCTTGGTCGCGCCTGTGCTGACAGCTATTCACGGTATTGTGTCTCGCTGGGTTGATCCCACCCAACCGGCGGTGATTACCATCGGCCGGCTGGTTGGCGGTACGGCCGCCAATGTTATTCCGGGCGAAGTGGAATTAGATTTCTCCGTGCGTAGCTTAACCGACGAAGTGCGCGAGCAGTTGATCGCCGAGATCGAACGGGCGCTGTCTATCGCTCGAACGTTGGGCGGAGATTACACAATGGAAGTTAAGTACGGCTATCCGGCACTTTACAACGATCCCACCGTAACCGGCTGGCTCAAAGATACGGCGGCGCAACTACTTGGTCCGAACAATGTCGAACAAAGAGAATTGACGATGGGCGGCGAGGATTTTGCCTTCATGGCCCAAGCCAGCCGCGGCGCGATGATCTTCTTAGGCACCAAAGAACCCGATGGCCCACCCAAGCAGGTCCATCACCCCGAATTCGATATCGACGAGGCAGCGATGCCGATTGGCGCGGCGGTTCTGGCCCAAACCGCGTTGAGGTTCGTTCGTGGCGAGGTTTCGTGAGAATTAGAAGGAAAAAATTAGAAATCAGAAATTGAAAATCAGACGCCAAGAAGCGTTTTTATTTTCTACTTTCTAATCTCTATTTTCTAATTTTCAATTCACGCCAAATAGACCGGAGTCGCCTTTGGTCGCTTCTTGTTCGCTGTAACCATCGTAGGGGCAAACCCAGTTAATGTAAATGGTAAAGGCATCCTTTTTCGATGGTTCGGCCCCGCTCTCGACCAGAGCGCGATCGCACTTGGGGCAGCGCCGGCCAATCAGACCACGCGACCCGATAATCATCGCAAATAGAATGACAAACAGGTAAACAAACTCGAAACTGATATACAACGTGAAAAAACCACCGATAGCCACCAATCCAATCAATACCTTGGGGCTGCCGAGCGCTTCATGTAAATCGTAATAAAAGTGATTAGCTCTAATCATGCCACTCCTCAGTTCTCTGATCTAAGTTGTCGATGTTTAGCCGTTCTATTAAGCCGGTTAAGAGGTGTAACGGTTTTCCGTTTGAGGGCTTTTAGTATAACATGCGCCGTGAAAGTGCGTCAATAAATCCTAGTCGAGGTTAGAATTTTGTTACCGAATCAAATTAGCCAACTCATTGCCGAGGCTATCCGCAAAGCGCAAAAAAAGAGTGATTTGCCTCAGTTCGATATTCCTAAAGTGGTCATCGAGCGCCCTAAAGATCCCAGCCACGGCGACTATGCCACGCCGGTCGCCTTGGGGCTGGCGCGTTATGCCCGTATGGCTCCGGTTCAAATTGCCGAAAAGATCATCAAACGCGTCAAACAGGTCGATTTCATCGACGAGATTACAATCGCCCATCCGGGCTTTATTAATATTCGCTTGTCTAAGACGTGGCTGGCGCAGCAAGTGGAAACCATTCTGACTGAAGGCGATAACTTTGGGCACGTCGAATTGGGCGACAAAAAGGTTCAGGTTGAGTACGTCAGCGCCAATCCCACCGGCCCGTTAACGATTGGCTCCGGACGTAACGCGATTTTGGGCGATACACTGGCCAATGTACTGGCGGTGGCCGGCTACGAAGTCCAACGCGAATACTACGTTAACGACGTCGGAACCCAAGTGGATAACATGGGCAAAGCGCTTTATGCGCGCTACGCGCAAGCGCTGGGGCAAGATGTCCCGGACCCGGACGAATATCAGGGCTATTACTTGGTCGAAATGGGGCAAGCGCTGGCCGCAGACGTGGGCGACCAATACCTTCAAGTCGATGAAGCGGAGGCACTGGCTTTTATGCGCCCCTACGCGCTGGACGGCATCATCGCCAGTCTCAAAGAAGATGCGGCCCTCATTGGCGTTGAGTTCGACCGCTGGTTTTCGGAGCAGAGCCTGTATGATGACGGCACATACGGCCAGGTCTTCAATTACCTGAGCCAGCGCAATATAATTCTTGAACGAGATGGCGCCATCTGGCTCAAAAGCGACGACGAAAACGACAAAGAAAACGTCATCGTTCGCTCGGATGGGCGGCCGACCTATTTTGCGTCGGACATCGCCTATGTTTATAACAAGCTCAGAGTTCGCGGCTTCGATTGGGCCATCTATGTCTGGGGAGCCGATCATCACGGCCACGTCAAGCGGGTTAAATACGCCACCGAAATCCTGGGCGAAGACCCGGCCAAAGTCGAGATTATTCTCTACCAACTGGTGACCATCACCCGCGACGGCGTCCCCGTTCGCCAAAGCAAGCGCACCGGCGATTTTATCACCGTCCGCGAAGTCGTTGAGGAAATTGGGGCCGACGCCTTTCGCTTTATGCTGCTAACTCGCTCCGCCGACAGCCAGATGGAGCTGGATTTGACCCTGGCCACCAAGCAGAGCAACGAGAACCCGGTTTACTACGTGCAGTACGGCCACGCCCGGATTGCCAGCATCTTCCGCAAAGCCGAAGAAGAAGGGGCGACGATGGACGGCGGAGACGTCGCGTTGCTGACCCACCCCTCCGAATTAGACCTGATCCGCCAAATGCTGCGCCTGCGCGAAACCGTAGCCGACGTGGTCGAGACGCTTGGGCCGCACCAACTCACCTACTACGCCCAGGATTTGGCGTCGGCCTTCCACGCCTTCTACCGCGACTGCCGCGTCGTCATGCCCGAAGACCCGGCCATCACCGCCGCCCGGTTGAAGCTGGTCAAAGCGGCTAAGATTACGCTGGCGAATACGCTGCGGTTAATGGGCATGAGTACGCCGGAGCGGATGTAAGTCCGTGTGAGGCAAACCAGGCCGATACGCGCATCAACGCCCGTCGAGAACGGGAAAGCCAGATAGAAAGCTGTAACACATTGGCTTTGGAGCTGTCTAACTATCTCCAGGCCGCCTTTATCTATCTGCTGGCGATGGAATTCAAGTTCAAGCTATCGAAGGATTTGCAAAAGTGGGGGTATGATATTACCGCCAAACGCAGCGAGGCGGTTGGGGACGAAACGGCTACCGAAGCGTTGAGCTTGGGCCGAAGCCACTAAATGATTAATGACAGAGGTGATGGCATCAGTATATTCATTGAAGGTGGTAGCTGGCACGTTCTAGCTCCTCCAGCTCCGCTTTCAATCCGGTCAGTAGCTTGGCTTCGCCCGCCCACTCCACATAAGCCCAATCGCCGCCAGCCAAATCTTCGGCGGTCATTTGGGACAACAACTGTTGAGTGGTGATGTTATGTTGCTGTTCGAGGCTGGTTAATTTGTGCTGTGTCCGTTCAATACTGGCTCGAAGTTGAGCTTTGTACTGATCCAGCGCTCGCACCACAATTTGGGCGACCTGGGGTGAGGTTAGTTCAATGGTTAAAATCGCCATCAGCATATCCTTTCACCTGATCTGCCTTGATTATACCTTATCACCAGGGGCCAATCAATTTAGATCCGTAAGATTTCTCTTAACTAGCCCATCTATAAAGCAGAAATCCAATAAAAATATCCACCCCATCCGCGGTATGAGGAAGCCATATCTACCTGCCGACGTTAGCTCCACCGTCAATAAACCAACCATAACTATGGTTAAATAACGCATAAAGCTTCTGATTGTCCCATTTTAACCTAGACAACTGTCCAGGGACCACCTAGTCAAAAATCGGGTTTATCCTGGTTTGACCTCCGGCGATATTGACAAACCCAGTAAACTGTGCTAAATTACCTATCAAATTAAGACTGACTGTTGCGAAGCCCTTAGCGAACACACGAGAATTGTGCGCTGGGGGCTTTTTCGTTAACAGCCAGGTTAAGTCAGTTGTAGGATTAAAATTTTAGATAGTCTCAGATATCTCGATATCTGGGGGGGCCGCGAAGCTCCCAAACATGATGGGCAAGATAGTGCAAGCCAGCATCCTGACTCGGTCAGGCTGGTCGGTCATAACCCCGCCTAAGGTCTAAAGGGGTCTATTGATTGACGCCGGTTTTGTTAGCACGATTGTCTGATAATATGTTTGGGAATTTTTTTTTATTGAAGGTAAGCCTCAGTCTCATATAAGAGCTTAGAGAGGGTTCTTTC
>JAGRCC010000284.1 GCA_020433785.1 Anaerolineae bacterium | reverse complement strand
TGATTGATCATTTGGCAACGTTGTTGGCTTGAACCTGGGTGAAACCGTCATCGAGGCTATCGACGCCAATATAGGCAATGTAGGACTGGTCGCCCGGTTATTTGAAAGTTCACCCTCAAACCTAAATACACCCCTTGCTATTTCCCCTGCTTCAAATTACAATTTGCACAAGGCAATGCTAATAGATAAGTCAGATAAACATCGTACAATGAAAGCCATTATGTCATGCCCGAATGTCTTTGTCGGGCATCTAACAGGGTCTTTAGGCGTAGATTCCCGCTAAAAGCATGCGGGAATGACGGGGATGGATTGCCCGTCTTTTATCTGTTTTGTCTATAAGTAAAAAGGTTGACAGGTTTAAGGACAATGGAGACGACTACTAGTCAAAGTGTGTCAACGGAAATTTTGAATGAAATTGTTGACCGCTTGGTGGGGCTGGCCTCGCCGGTTAAAATTATTCTATTTGGTTCTCAAGCGCGGGATCAAGCTCAACCCCAGAGCGATCTGGATTTGTTGATCGTTGAAAAAGACGTAACCGACCGGTACAACGAAGCCATGCGTCTGGATCGGGCTTTGCGAGATTTGATGGTGCCTCTTGACTTGGTGGTTGTGACTGAAGACCAATATAATCGGTATGCGGCCATGCCCGGGACAATTTACTATCGTTCTCGGCAAGAAGGGCGAGTTTTGTATGCCCAGTAATCTGGCTTAAACTGTTCGCACGACTTAAGTCGCTCCTCAGAGGTTTTCAGCCGCAAACCCAAATTTTCTCCTACCACTGCAAAATTTGATTTCCCCACGCAAAATTCTTATTATAGGAAAGTTGTAAGCAGGGAGTAGAAAGGATTATTTTCTTGTAACTGCTTAGGCATGTCATTTCGTAGCCGCAGGCGGAGAAATCCCCACAGCGTTCGATTGCAACCACCCTTCTGAGGGGATTTCTCGCTCCTTCGTCGCTCGAAATGACATGATGGCTGAGTAGTTCTATTTTCTTTACTCCCAAACCATTCATCCAAGGACCAAACCCTATGACCCTACCGTCACTCAACCCCATCCCCGCCGATATCGAAGCGCACATCCAGCGGCTGCTGCAAAACCCCGGCGATCCGGCCCTCGGCCCGTGGTTGGTCGAGCTAATCCAAAACAGCGGCCACATGAGCACCGGCGATGATATGCGCTGGCGCGTACTGTGTATGGTCTGGCTGGCGGCGGAGTTCGATGTGGAGCAGGGCTGGCCGTATTTGATGTGGCTCAATATGCAAGAGCCGGTCATGTCCGTCCACCTAAGCCAGATTCTGATCGAGGCGGTCGATGATTTCAGCGCTCACGTGCAGGTGGCCAACTGGATGGTCGACGCTCAAGACGAGCAGCTGAAAACTTTTTTTCAAGATTTTCGCCCCATTCCGGCCCAGCACCGCCTGCCGCCCTTGATGAAAGCGCTGCTGACCCAGCCGACCCATCCCAAAACCGGCGTCTGGCTCGATATTTTTGGCCAAAGCACGGCTGAGGATAAGAGCCAACGCCTGCGCCCCTGGCGGCTGCTGGCGGCGAGTTGGTACGCCGCGGCTTACAACCCACCGCAGGGGCTGGCCTACCTACGCGATCTGATCGACGGCGCGGCCCGGCTGTCGCCCGCCGATAACCGGCTGCTGACCGAGGCCGCGGCCGAAGCCAACGGCCTGACGGCCCTAACCCAACTGATTGCCGATTGCCCTAATGACCAGGTCAAAACCATCCTGGCCGATTTCGGTCACCCTGATCTGGCGGCGGTTGTCGAGACCGTCTTTACTAACCCGCCGGATTACGGCCATCTGGCCGACGCGGTCAAACAGGTCCCGGAGGAGGTCGAAACGTTCAAACTCACGCGGGCTTGTCTGGAACAGGCAGGCTTGAAGTCCGGCTCGGCTAAACTGCTCGATCTGGCCTGTGGGCCGCTGGCCGGCCAGACGGTGCTGCTGGCCGCGGCGGGGTATGATACTCTGGGCGTCGATGTGGACATACCGCCGGGTTATCTGCCGCTGCCGGGGTTGATGTCGTGGTTCAAGCGCAACAAGTATAAGAGCGCCTGGCAGGAGGCGACCGCTAGTTATTACGCCGCACTAGCTCAGCAGGCCGGGGTGAGCCTCAATTGGGGCAAGGTTAAAATTGAGCTGGCCGACCCGACCCGCCTCAAACGGCCTGACGGTCGTTTCGATGCGGTTATCTGCCACGATTACTTACAGCATGCCCCGGATGTGGCCGGGCTGCTGGCCGAAGCCGCGCGCGTACTCAAACCCGGCGGGTTGCTGCTGGCCGATATCCGGCCCTACGCCAGCCTGTACGGGGCTGGTGAACTGGTCGATCCGCCGTGGGGGCATCTGCACCCCACGTTCATCGCCGATACGAGCCAGCCGCTCAATAAATGGCGCGAGGCGCGGTTCAAGACAGCTATCGGCCACCACTTCAATATAGAGCAGTGGCTACCCGAAAACGATCCTCAAGCCCAGACGTTGCTCACGCCCGAAGTTCGCGCCACGCTGCCTGAGGATTATGGTGCTGAGGAATTAACGTGCCGGAGGATAAGGGTCGTGGCTAGACGGCGGTAGGGGATGGATGATTGGTTGGTGGGTTGGTTGGATGGTGGGTTGGTTTTTGCCTTACGTTTAAAAAATAAAACGCCCAAAATGATCTTTGGGCTTCCTTGAAAATGATGGTTTGGAGCGTCAAAGTTTACTTTGACCTGATTATGAATGACAAAGCAAGCTTTGTCGCTCCGCTACATTTTGTAGGGTAAGTCCGGCGACTTGGCCTACTTAAAAATTAATCATCATCGCGGCTAGACGGAATAAAAAACTGAAACACGTTTTTGGCCGGCACGACTCTTTCCTCGTAATCGCGCACAAACTTGAGCAGTTTCTTTTTATTTTCGCCCCATTGACTGCTGGTGAGGATATCGGTCATCTCCACGCCGTCTTGGGTGCGAAAAACCAGCAGCCGGATGGGATAGTCGCCGTAGGCGGTGTGCCAGCCTTCATCCATCAACAGGCCAATGTTCTGCAACTCCGGTAAAAATTCGCCCAGTACGAACCGGTAGTACTCGGCTTCTCGATTTGGTTTAATATTGTACGACAGCAGCAACTTCAGACTCATCGTTTACCCTTTACTCGGTCAGGTTCCCAGAAACGTTGTAAACCACCGGATAATCGAGGCCACCGCGCCGGAAATTAAATAGGAGACGGCCAAGACGACCGCCGCCATAATCACCGCCACCGCAGTGTTACCTCGCTGTAATTCAGATAGTTCGTCAATGTCACCCACCAGGCGATCAAACACGCCCAGAGAGAAGACAATCGCTGACATCGCTAAAAATAGGCCCAGCACGATCCCGGCCATTTCGCCCACCAGGATCAGGAACGGATTCGCCATCTCGCTGGTTAGCGGCAGGTCAACCGCCGGCTTGAGTATCAGCGCGATACCGACGATGATCGACCCCATCACGATGCCCATACCTACATTGCCCCGCCGTACTTCGCCCCAATCATCCAGATGGCGGGTTGATTTTGTAAACAGCCACACCCCAATATAGGAGGCGACCACGCCCAAAATGACGGCGATGATAATATTCGCCACGCTGACAAAAAGCTGGCCAAATTGAGCCATTGGCGGCTCCTTTTATGCAAAGTTAAGCAGCTAGATATTATATCACGGGGCCAATAATTAGCCAATCGACGGTGATTCCACCCGGTAATGCTCGGCCCATCCTAAGATTGGTCCAGTTACGGCTATTTGATCAAGAAAGTGGCTCGAATGAGCGAACTAGTCGGGTGGCGCTACCGCCGATTAAGGAAACTGGACCAATCTATTGAGGTCGATTGCATCTCCCCGGTCAAGGAGTATAATAGGCTGAGTTCGATAATTAAAGTGGAACATGTCATTTCGGAGCCGGAGGCGAAGAAATCCCTCAGACATTCCAATAAATCAAGCTTTTGCCGGAGAAAAATAAGCGTTGTCGCCTTAATTTTTCCCCGCTAGCCCCTTTTTCATTGTGGTGTCACAGGGATTTCTCCGCTAACGCTTCGAAATGACATGACGTATGTCTATTTCCGAACTCAGCATTCCACGATGCAATGCATCGTTCTTACCATAAGGAAAAGGGAAGAATTGGGGGGCGCTACCCCCATGCCCCCCGGCCTACGGCGTTTTCCTTAGCAGGTTAATCGGCTGCGGCATTAAAGCTTTACCAACGATAAGTTATACAGTGAACAGTAACAATTCGACCAAACTCTATATCATTGTCATCAGCATCGCGGTCATTGGGCTGTGCTTAGGCGCGGGCATCGTGCTGTTTGGTTCCGGGCTAACCTTCTGGGTGGTCCGCGATGATATCACCGCGCGGGCCGATGACAGCGCCCGGCCGGTTCGCCAAGAGATTTCGGTGGCCAAGGTGCCGACCCTGCCGACCAACACCGCCACGGTGCCGCCCACCGCCACCCCCACGCTGCTGCCCACCAACACGGCCAGCCCCGTCCCCAGCGACACCCCCACCGCCACCGTCGTTCCCACGGATACGCCGGAACCAACCGCCACCTCCGTACCACCAACCGCGCCGCCCCCGCCGCCGACAGAAACACCGCCGCCCACCGATACGCCCACACCTTTGCCGCCCGAATTTCCCTTCGCTATTAAGGAAAATCTAACCTTCCCCACTAACCACTACAACTTTGATGTGTTTGTGGCAATTATCAACCAAAAGAACAAACCGATGAGTGGCTACCGAGTCATCGGTACGCTCGACAGCGGCTTGCAAGTCGAATCGCCGGTTAGCGCCGGCGATTGGACCGAAAACAGCGGCGCGATGCATTACAAAGCCGGCAATGTTAAGTTCCAAGTGCCCAACTCGCCGCCCGGCCAATGGACGCTCCAATTGGTTGACGGGGCCAATACCCCCGTTAGCCCCCCGGTGATCTACAATTTCGATATCTATTCGCCCACGTGGTATTTTCTGATATATGAAGAGAAGGATTGATCGGTCTAGACGCTGGCCGGATCGTAATCGACACTGCCAATGAACGCCCCAGTAATTAGAACCGCTTTGCCTCGGCTAACTATCTGGCGGCCCTTTAGCCTCGCCAAGATTTTTAATCTCATTTTCATTCTTATTTAAACTCGTTATAATAGAATAATAACAAATGCAAGGTTGCAGAGGGGGGGCCAGGATGGCTGTCAAGAATATTAGTCGCATCGATTCTAATGGAACTCACGGTTGGTTTCTCAGAATGTATCGCGACGGAGAAACGTATTCCAAGTTTTTCAGCGACAGTCGCTATCAGAGCCAAACAGAAGCCTTAGAAGCAGCCAAAGATTATAAACGCCGGTTTAACGAAAAATATCCGGTCGAAGCTTCACCCTTAACCAAAGGGTTCCGCGACAAACCCCAGAAAAACAACAGCACCGGTGTTGTTGGTGTTTCAGAAACTTTTATCCGCTCTCGAGGACGTGGGCAACGAAAAATTCCTTGCTTCGCCGTCTCGTGGCGCCCCGCGCCCAATGTGGCCAAAACAAAGAAGTTCTCCATCGAAAAGTATGGCCG
>JAGRCC010000283.1 GCA_020433785.1 Anaerolineae bacterium | reverse complement strand
ATAAAGACATTCGGGCATGACCATTATCTCCATTTTTATGACCTCCTTGGAATCCATATTGAGCCAAAATATAACAATTTAGAGCTGAAAAGTACTTAAATTGAGGCTCAAAGAAAAGGGAAAAATCTCATGTATTTAGAATTACTAACTACAGCCACGGCTATCCAACAAGACCTGGTGACCGCTTATACCCAAACGGATCGCCTGGAAGAGGTCGGGCAATATTTCCGGGTGCTAAATATGGCGACGGTGTTATTTTTTGAGCAGGTCGAGCCGCCGGCCGCCTGTCGTGAAGTCCATACGGCGTTTTTGAACTGGCAAAAGCTGGGGCAGGCCGCTCTGGCTGAAGAGATCGCCGCCGGGGAGCCGGTTGAAACCGAAACGACCCGCCGGTATGTTGAAGCGAGCCAAGAATTTAATAAGGCCCTGGCCGCGTTTGCCGAGGCGGCTCAGGCGGTTTAGGCGTGAAGATAAATAAAAGCCCCGCGTTCGAGTGCTGAACGCGGGGCGATTTTACTTATAAACTAATGAGTCTAACGTAAGCCGATTAGACTTTGGGACCGGCGTTGATGATCGCGTCGCTACTGCCGGCTTTGTATTTTTCAAAGTTCTGAATGAAGAGGTTGGCCAGTTTGAGCGCATTCTTATCGTAGGCATCTTTATCGGCCCAGGTGTTCTTAGGCACGAGCACTTCCGACGGCACTTCCGGGCAGGAGGTGGGCACGTGCAGACCAAAGATGGGGTCCTCAACAAACTCGACATCGTTCAGCGAGCCGTCATGGATGGCGTCGATGATGGCGCGGGTGTGCTTGAGGCTCATCCGCGAGCCGACGCCGTGCGGGCCGCCGGTCCAGCCGGTGTTGACCAGCCAGGCTTTAGCGCCGTAGGTTTCCATCTTTTCGGCCAACTGCTCAGCATATTTGCTGGGGTGCCAGACGATAAAAGCCGCGCCAAAGCAGGCGGAGAAGGTGGCTTCCGGATCAGTCACGCCCACTTCGGTGCCGGCCACCTTGGCGGTATAGCCGCTGATGAAGTGATACATAGCCTGTTCGGGCGTCAGCTTGCTGACCGGCGGCAGAACGCCGAAAGCATCAGCCGTGAGCAGGATGATGTTTTTGGGATGCCCGCCCACGCAAGGAATCTTGGCGTTCGGGATAAATTCAATCGGATACGAAGCCCGGGTGTTCTGGGTAATGGTCGTATCGTGATAATCGACTTCGTGGCTGGCTTCGTCGTAGACCACGTTTTCCAACACGGTGCCGAAGCGAATCGCCCCGAAAATTTCCGGCTCTTTTTCAGCCGACAGATCGATGGCCTTAGCATAGCAGCCGCCTTCGATGTTGAAGACGCCATCATCCGACCAGCAGTGCTCGTCATCGCCAATGAGTTGGCGGCGTTGGTCAGCGGAGAGGGTGGTCTTGCCCGTGCCGGACAGCCCAAAGAAGAGTGATACGTCGCCGTCTTCCCCTTCATTGGCCGAGCAGTGCATCGACAGCACGCCCTTCTTCGGCATAATGTAGTTCATTACGGTGAAGACGCCCTTTTTCATCTCACCCGCATACTCGGTGCCCAGGATGACGAATTCCTGTTTTTCAAAGGAGAGATCAACGCTGGTTTTGGAGGTCATACCGGTAGTCAGGCGGTTGGCCGGGAACTGCCCGCCGTTGAAAACGACGTAATCCGGATCGCCAAAGGCGGCCAGCTCTTCATCGGAGGGGCGAATGAGCATATTCCACATAAATAAGGCGTGGTAAGGTCGGGTACAAACAATCCGCACTTTAATACGCTCTTTCGGGTCCCAGCCGGCGAACCCGTCGACCACATAGAGCCGGCTGAGCGTATTCATATAATCAACGGCGCGCTCACGGTTGATATTGAAGGTAATCTCATCAATTGGAACGTTGACTTTACCCCACCAAACGTCATCTTGCGAGTCAGGGTGCTTGACTACGCGCTTATCTGTGGGGCTGCGCCCCGTTTTATCACCAGAGCGAACCATCAAGGCACCGACATCGGAAATGGCGGCTTCCGGCTCATAAGCGAGCGCTTCTTGATAGAGCACCGCCGGTTTGGCATTACGAACAATAGTGGTAACGTTGATGCCATACTGCTTTAGCGTAAAACCATCAGACATAATACTCTCCCTTTCTATGGATAGGTTAATTGGCGCTCGTCGGAGTCCGAAGCGCCGATTTAAACAAACACTCTCTCAAACCACGTTTCGGAGACGGGACATGATCCTCGTTGATCGTGGTAGGTCGGCCTAGCTCTCCTGGGGCGTTAGCCGAATTCTTCTCTGCCATTATAACGTCGGTGTTAGCTCGACGCAAATCGATTTCTATGTCCCATAATCCGGGCCTAACTTGGCTGCCGGCGGGGCATCATAGGTGTGATAGATTTACTCTTGTGGCCCAAATTTAACCCGGCGGCATTAACTAAACAGCTCAAACGAGTCGGGACAGTTGCCTCAAGACAACGGGACAGTTGATCGGATAAAATAAAGGTAACCATTCAGCAGATCGACCTTCTCCGTTTTTTCGCCGGGGTGGGGGGGATAGGTCTTTGACAAAAGCCTCTAACCGCCTCATCCCGGTCATAAATTTGTCGTTTCGGATGGGTCTACTGAATAAGGACCTTTATTTTTTCTAACCACGGTTATTTTAAAGGAGCGTATCATGAACAAAGTTATAGAGCAGACTCGTCTTACCGGTCAAGGTAAATTTCAGTTTCTGCCCCAGCAGGTTCAAATAGATTTTGAGGATGGCAGCGCGATCATTGCTCCGGTGGGAGAGGCGACGATAGAGGCGGCTTCAGTCGCCATAACGGCCGGAGATATCATCGACATCGCCTGCAAGCTCTTCCCCAAGTTGTGTGGCGGTGGGGGTGGCGGCGGGGGCGGGGGCAAACCTGGCTGCTACGTGATTGTCGGCCCGGATGGAACAACCATCACCATCTGCCCGCCAGCGAAGATCGCCTAGCTGAGGGAAATCAGGTTGAACCCAAATGAATCATTCGGCCCACCCAGGCCGCGCCTAAGCTAACTCGGCCTGACCGGCCCCTTTGAACGGCCCTCGCCGTGGCAGCAACACCCCTCACCGGGCCGATAGGCGCAGCGCTTATCGCTTGCCGCTTAGGCCAAGACAAGATACAATGGGGCCTGCTCATTATCCCGCTGGAGGTAGGCCCCTTATGAAGCAGGCATGGTGGAAAGAAAGTGTGGTTTATCAAATTTATCCGCGCAGTTTCAACGACAGCAACGGCGACGGCATCGGTGACCTGCGCGGGATTATTGAGAAGCTCGACTATCTCAAAGAGTTGGGTATCGATGTTATCTGGCTGTCGCCCGTTTATAAATCGCCCAACGATGACAACGGCTATGACATCAGCGACTATCAGGCCATTATGGACGAGTTCGGCACGCTGGCCGATTGGGAGGAGCTGCTGGCCGAGATGCACCAGCGCGGCCTCAAGCTGGTGATGGACCTGGTGGTCAACCACACCTCCGACGAGCACCCCTGGTTCCAGGCGTCGCGCCAATCCAAAGACAATCCCTATCGTGATTACTACATCTGGCGGCCGCCCAACCAGGGCCGCGAGCCGAATAATTGGGTTTCCTTCTTCAGCGGCTCGGCCTGGCAGTTCGACGAACGGACGGGCGAATATTATCTGCACCTGTTTTCCAAAAAGCAGCCTGACCTGAACTGGGAAAATCCGCAGGTACGCCGGGCGGTGTTCGAAATGATGCATTGGTGGTTAAAGAAGGGCGTCGATGGCTTTCGCATGGATGTGATCAATATGATCTCCAAAACGCCCGGCCTGCCGGACGCGCCGGTGGTCAATAACCATCGCTACCAGTTTGGCGGTCTTTATTTTATTAACGGGCCGCGCATGTTGGAATTTTTGGGCGAGATGAAGCAAGAGGTGCTGTCTCGGTACGATATCATGACCGTGGGCGAGACGCCGCTGGTGACGACCCAAAACGGCATCGAGATCACCCACGAAGAGACCGGGGTGTTGAATATGCTGTTCCAATTCGAGCATATGGACATCGACGCTGACGTCGGCGGCGCGTCGTCTCGCTGGAGTGTGAAGCCCTGGAGTCTGGTCGATCTGAAGCAGATTATGACTCGCTGGCAAGAAGATTTGGCAGACGGCGGCTGGAACAGCATCTATTTGACCAACCACGACCAGCCGCGGCCCGTCTCCCGTTTCGGCAACGATGGCCCGTACCGGGTCGAGTCGGCCAAGCTGCTGGCCACGTTCACCCACATGCTGCAAGGCACGCCCTACATCTATCAGGGCGAGGAGATCGGCATGACCAACGTGGCGTTTGACTCGATTGACGATTATCGGGATATCGAGGCGCTGAATATGTATCGCGAATTGGTGGCCGAGCAGGGTATAGCCGAGTCGGATATTCTGCCTATCCTCCACGCCAAAAGCCGCGATANNGCCCGCACGCCGGTGCAGTGGGACGCCAGCCCCCAGGCCGGCTTCACCACCGGCCAGCCGTGGATTAAAGTCAATCCCAACTATACGGCGATTAACGTTCAGCAAGCCCTGGCCGACCCGAACTCAATTTTCTACTACTACCAGCAGCTCATCCGCCTGCGCCGGGAGAACCCGGTCATTGTTTACGGCCGGTATGACCTCATTCTGGACGATGACGAAGATATCTACGCCTTCACTCGCACCCTGGACGATGACCGCCTGCTGGTCATCCTCAACTTCCGCGAGGCGACGCCGGTGTTCACCCTGCCGGCTGATATTCAATTGGCCGACCAAGAGCTGCTCATCAGCAACTACGCGGTCGATCCGGCTGAGGATATCTACTCGCTAACGCTGCGGCCGTTTGAGGCGCGAGTTTACCGGCTGCGGTAGAAGATTTTGAGGGGCGTTGGTTTGGTGGGGTGTCTCAAGTTGCCGCCGGAGGTTCCGGTTGGGGGGTAGGGGGTAGGTAGGAGGGATTAAGGGGGCAAAACACTGAACCACTGATTGAACTGAACGCACTGAAAGCGATGATTTTTCAGTGGACTCATAAAAATTCAGTGATTCAGTGTTTCAAGAACAGGGGTATTTTATTTTGTTAGCTGTACGTCCCTGCCTAACCAGAAGGATTTACCGCCCTAAAATTTCTCCTTTCCGCCAGGCGGGAACGTCGCTCCGACCGCTTTTTTGATGTCCCGTCAACTAAGAACAATCCGCTGACACCCCACTTAGGTGGAATGGACAGGATTTACAAGATTACCAAGATTTTTGAAGTTTATGGCCAAGATAATCCTGTAAATCTTGTAAATCTTGTCTAAATTTCCACGAAAAACGTCCTCTCGGTAACTTTTGCGACCTGCCGCTAGCCCGGAACATCGTCTCAGTAACTTTTTCGTTGTTCTGCTAGCCCGGAACGTCCTCTCGGCAACTTTGGCGACCTACCGTTAGCCTGGAACATCTTCTCAGTAACTTTGGCGACTTGCCGCTAGCCCGGAACATCCTCTCGGTAACTTTTGCAATGTCCCGCTAGCCCGGAACGTCTTCTCAGCAACTTTTTCGTTGTTCCGCTAGCCCGGAACGTCTTTTTAGCAACTTTTTCGACGTTACGCGAACCCGGAACATCTTTTTAACAACTTTTTCGACGTTACGCGAACCCGGAACATTTTCTCAACAACTTTTACGCTGTCTCGCCAACTCGGGACATCGGCCCGACGGTTTTTAGGGTCATCGATTAACCGAAACGAAAAATTGGGTCGCCGGTAGACTTCCTTTTTAAGAGCGGTTATAATGATTCTAACCAATTGAATACATCTTCATCCTAGCTACTGATATTTGGAACTCAAAAGGAAACTTCTGATGCTGAAACTAGCGCTTGATAACAACAGCCCCTACCATGTTCTTGTGCCTGACATTGATCATCCGGTGGAGTTGATTAATCTGGGCGACGTCTTTTTAAGCTACGACCGGACCCTGCCGCCGG
>JAGRCC010000282.1 GCA_020433785.1 Anaerolineae bacterium | reverse complement strand
GGTTTTCTTTAGCAGCGACCGAATTGATTTGGTTGCGATAGGCTAATTTCTCCTGTTTAATTCTGGCTTGACCAGACAGGTGATACGGCGATGGGTGGTTGATGGCTCTCATCTTCTCGGGGCGGTTTTCATCCGCCGCAGCCGGTCATAAAGCCGCTCTTCGTCATCCAGCCAGCCCCGGGTTTTGGCCAGAAAGAAGAGCCAGCCGTCGCTGCGGCGAATGGGCAGGCGCGGGATACGATAGGGCTGAAAGCCCTGGGATTGAGCCTTTTGCCCGTCGCCGATCACGGCCGAGGCGTAAAATTGGGCCACCATCGGTTCAAGCCGCTCATGCCACAAGGCCCGGGGATAAGCGAAATGCCGGACGGTAACGCCCAGCCGGCGGCGCATGATCTCAATCGGCGCGGCCAGCTCTGCCATAACCCGCTCGGCCGGTTGGTCAACCAGATTGGGATGGGTGTGCGTATGCGCCCCCAGCGTCACCAGGCCCGAGTCGACCATATTGGCCAGCATGGCCCAGCTTACCGGGCGCAGATCAGGGGCCCGGCGCGGCAGCAGCGGGTAGGGTGTGCCGCTCTCGACAAAACCGGTGGTCACAAACAACGTGGCCGGCAGCTTGTACTTGACCAGCAGCGGAAAGACGTGGCTGTAAAAATCTTCAAAGCCGTCATCAAAAGTCAGCACAAAGGTGTCTTCAGCCGGCGGCCGGCCGCCTTGCAGCCCGGCCAGCGCCTGATCATAGCTGATCACCCGCCTATGCCGGGCCAGGTAAGCCAGTTGGCGCTGAAACAGGCCGTAAGGTAGGTCCAGCTCCAACCGCAAGCGGTTTGAGACCGTGTGATAGATGAGGTAGTAAAAACCCGGTGTGGTGGCCGGCTGAAACCAATGCCGGACCATCACCGGCACTTTAAGCGCTTTTTGGGTAACCGTTATCATAATATAGGGCGTAAGATGTAGGTTGGGTTGAATGGGTTAAATTGAAAGATCGTCGCTCAAAATGTTGGGTTTCGCGCCAGATTCAGACGACAAACCAGCGCATGAAACCCAACGGTTGCCGTGAAGGATACGGTTTCGGGCTCAACCCAACCTGCTGTTACACAAACAACATCCAAAAGAACGGCAGCAGCAGCGTTCGCTGCCGGGCCAAGATACCGAAATTACCAAAGGTGGTGAAGGCCAAAATCATCACTAGCGTATAGAGCGCCACAAAAGCCAGCCAAGGATCGGACCGCAGCCGGCCCAACCGCTGCCGGAAAACGTCTCGCTGCCGCCAGGCCAGCCCCAGCCAGAAGAACGACTCTAACGCGGTGACCAGCATCTGCGGGTTGCCCGCCTCCCAGGGAAAGGGGCGGAACAGGACGGTGATTGGCCCCAGCACCCAGCCGATAGGATTGAGCAGCGAGTAGGTTTGAAAGCTCGAGCCGCCCTGCGAGGTATTGCCCTGGTAAAATTCATAGCGGGCCTCGAATTCGTCCAGGGAGAACTCATTGGCCCCGACGTAGTCGCCGCCGGAGGGCACGATAAAGGCGGCCAGGGCCACAATGAGCGCCCCGCCCAGCAGCAAGACGGCCGGGCTCTTGCGGGCGATCTGCGGCAGTGTCAGCAGGTAAGCCGCGCCCATGGCCACAACCATTAAGGTGGCGAAATGGGGCCGGATGAGAAAAACGGCCCATAGGCCGGTAACCACCCAAGCGCCGCCCACCACCGGATTGCGGCGCACCAGCTTGGCAAAGCCGTAAGCCACCAGCCCCGAACTGAATAACAGCCAGGCCTCTTTACCCACGCTGGAGGGCCAGAATAGGATCGAGGGTAGAAAAAAGATGACCAGCCGGTAGCGCTCTGGAGCAACCTCCGGGAAGCCCAACCGGAAGGCCCGGTAGCACAACACACAGCCGGCTAAAGCCAGCGTGGCAAAGAAGAAAAAGAGACCGGCCTGGCTAGCCGGCAGCACCGCATAGATGATACCGGTAATGAGCGTTAGATGGGTGGTGCCCAGGCCCCCCACCGTATAATAGCTAAAAACCGAAAAATCGAAGTTGGACAGATATTGGGCAATATACTGGCCATGCTGGTGATACGCCCCGGCATCGGCCGCACCGCCGTAGAGATCAAAGGCCATCCAGTAGCGGGCCACGCTGCCCAACAGCTTTAAGATAAAGGCCAGGGCAAAGAGCGCCCCGGGAAAGTCCGGATCGACCGGTTTGATGCCCTTATGGTAGAGTAAGACGGCCATCAATACCACAACCGGACCATAAACGAACAGGGCCAGCCAGTCGTCAGCCGGCACCACCAGCAGGATACTGCTCATTAACGCCAGGCTGCTCAGAAAAACCAGGCCGGGTAGATGTCGTTTCATTAAAATAACTCCAGATCGCCCAGCGATAGATCCCAAGCGACGGGTTGGTACAGCTGATCTAAACCAGAGGTTAGCGGGCGGGCGGTAAAGGTCATACCCCGTCGCGGCACGCGCCAGAAGCCGCTGCGAGCGAGCAGCCGCCGCTCGAAGGTTTGGGCGGCGAAATGGGCGATCACGTAGTCGGCCGTTAGCTGCTGGGCCAGGTGTGCCATCAGCCGCCGGCCCAGATTAAGGTCGGGCGCGGCCAGGAACAGCTCGGTCAGCACCACCTCTTGCAGCCCGTAGCGGACGTTGGGCCGCAGGACGGCCAGGCCGGTCAGCCGGCCCTCGGTCCGCAGCGGATAAAGCCCGTAACGGATGTGGGGGTGTTGGCCGTAACGCCACTGCAGATAAGCCGGCGTGCGCGGGGTTCTTAGCCCGACCCAGCGCCGCTGCCGTTCCCAGCCGCTGAGCAACGCCGGCAAGGCCGGGCCGTGCCGCTCCATAAACGTGGCCCAGGTTAGGATTTCCGGCCCGAACCCGGGCTCAGCCGGCGGCGCAGCGGCCGGAGCGGGCCGGCGCCGGATAAGCTGCCGGACCACCGCCCCCGGCCTGAGCAGCTTGATAAATAGGGGCCAGCGGGCCACCACCTGCCAGCCCCATTGCAGATAGCCCGGCAAGCTGCGGCTGTTGGGCGTGTTGAAGATAAAGTCGTCGTCGCCGGCGGTTAACTGTAAGAGGGCCTCCTGGGTGAGGCTGGCAAACAGCCCCTGCCGCCGGTAGACCGGATGAGTGGCCGTATCCACCGCCCGCAGCGCCCGCCGGGTGGGGCCGCCGGGGCGGTTAAACTGCCAGCGCAGCAGCACCCGCAGCGCCGCCGCCCGCTGTTCGGCTTCGTCCCAGGCATACAGCCCGTACGACGGGCCAAAGGGGTTGGCCGTATGCTTCCAGTGCCAAAAGGCTTCGGTTTTACGCACCGCGCCGCTGTCACCCAGGGCCGTGCGAGTTAGCTCAAGTAGGGCCGGAACGGCTTCTGGTCCGTACGGCCGCATGGTCAGCGCCGCCTTGGGCGCGGCCGCGGCCGGTAAGCTAGGTTGGGGGGTGATTACATGGGTCATAAGTAATTTAACGGTTCCACATCGACAAATTTTGGTTGCTTAGAGCGGCGTTACGCCGTTCAGGCTTTCTTGACCACGGATGACACGGATTTTTGTCCTATTAACGTGCTAAGGGATGGCCATAAAATAACTTCCGCTTTTCGAGGCATGTCATTTCGGAGCCGAAGGCGAAGAAGTCCCTCAGACATTCGCATAAATGAAGCTTTCGCGGGAATAAATGGACGTTGTCGCTTCAAATTTTCCCAGCCAGACCCCTTTTTATTGGATTGTCACAGGGATTTCTCCGCTGGCGCTCCGAAATGACATGAAGTACATCTATTTCCGAACTCAGCCTACCACGATGCCAGGTATCGTTCTTACCGTAAGGAAAAAGGTGGATATGGCGGGAGCTACAACCCCCACGCCCCCGGCCTACGGCGTTTTCCTTAGCAGGTTAATAAATCTGCGAAAATCAGCGTTAATCGGCGTCCCAGAATTTTGCGGACGGCTTAACCTTCAGCTACCGGCGCCGGCTGCCGAGCCTCGGCCAGCACTTCCAGATACAGGCGCTCGATCTCGCGCACCCGGTGCTTGATGTGAAAGCGGCGCTCAATCTTGGTTGCGGCCTGGCGGCCCAGCTGCTCGGCCAGAGCCGGCTCGGCCAGCAAGCGGAGGGTCTGGCCGGCCAGCGTCTCGATGGCCCCGACCGGGGCCAGCAGGCCGTCGTGGCCGGGTTCGACCAGCTCCGGAATGCCGCCCACGGCGGTGGCGACAACCGCTTTGCCCAGGGCCATCGCTTCTAATAGGGCGATAGGCAGCCCCTCAAAGCCGGAGGTTAGTAAGTAGACGTCCATCAGCCCCATCAAGCGCCGGCCATCCTCGCGAAAACCGGGTAAAACTAAGCGACCGGTCAAGCCCTTCGCCTCCGCCTCAGCCTTAACCTTGGCTGCTTCCGGCCCGTCGCCGACCAGTAAAAAGGTGACATCGTCCCGGGCGGCGGCCACCCGGGCCGCGACCGCCAGCCAATCCTCCAGCCGCTTCTGACGGCGAAAGACGGCCACGGCCCCGACCACCCGATGATGGGCGGGAATGGCCAGCTCGGCCCGCAGCCGGTCCAGGTCGTGGGCTTCGCGCCGGACCTGCTCCACCGGTACGCCGTTGAGCAGGGTTTTGACCGCCACCTGCCGGTCTAGCCCGTTACGCCGGATGGAGGCGGCCACCTCGTCCGAGACGGCCAGCACCCGCCGGTTCCAGCTGTAGGTCCAGCCGTTGAGCCGGCGCGAGACCGGGTGAAAGCGCTCTTGCAGGTTGTGCTCGGTGTAAACCACCGGCAGGCCTTGCGCCCGGCCGACTAAGCGGGCCAGGATGCCGGCCTGGGGCATATCGGCGTGGATCAGGTCAAAGTGGTGCTGCGCCTGCAAGGCGGCCAGCCGGGGCAGCAGCAGCGGAAAGTGATAGTTGGCGGCCATGCCCAAACAGTGGACCGGATAGCGCGCCGCTTCAATCCACGGGACCAGGAAATTCTTCCAGGTGAGCATATAGGCAAAGTGGTAATCGAATTGGGTGTGGTCCAGGTAGGGCAGGGAGTCAATAATTAAGCGTTCGGCCCCACCCAGGCCGAGGCCTTTAATAAGGATTAAGATTTTGCGCTTTTGATTCTTGAACACAAGTTAATACCCGGTTGTAGAAGTTAAGGTACTGTTGAGTAATATGCTCGATTGAAAAGGTCGTTTGAACCCATTGTTTGGCGGCTTGACCCATACGGCGACGTTGTTCGGGTTGTTGCAACAGGCTTAAGATCGCTTGAACCTGGCCCGATTCATCTTGAGGGGGTAACAGGTAGCCGGTTTGTCCATCAGTGACACATTCAGCCAGACCCCCGACACAGGTAGCTACGACGGGCAGGCCGGATGCGCCGGCTTCTAGGACCACCGCCGGGATACCCTCAGTGTCGCTGGTTAAGACAAAGAGATCAGCCGCATTGAGCAGGGAAGCGACCTCGCTCTGAACGCCCAAGAAGTTCACGTTGGCTAAGCCCATGGTCTGAGCCTGCTGTTCCAACACGGAGCGTAAGGACCCGCCGCCAACGATCCAAAGTCGAGCAGAGCTTATTTTAGCCTGCACTTGTTGAAACACTCTAAGCAATCGATCCGGACGCTTTTCTTTGGTCAGGCTGCCGACAAAGATGAGAACCGGGGCATCGGCTGGGGTTTGCAGCTGCCGCCGCAGCGCCAGACGATCCGTAGCCGGGCACAGAGCGGCGGTGTCGATGCCGTTCGGAATATACATGGTCGGCACCGATAACCCATAGTAATCTTGGACGCGCTGCAATGTGACCTGGCTAACCCCTACCACCCCATCAATTTGGGGCATGATAATCTTTTTATAAAGCAGCCGCCGCTGCCAGCCGTGAACCCAATCTTTTGGGTCGCCAATGTTACGGTAGATTAAGCCATAGGTTCCGTTGCGTCCCAGGTACCGGCTAAACGCGCCATATTTCACGGCCCGGCCCCCGTTAACCTGGACAATATCCGGCTTGAATGTTTCGATGACGTTTTGCAGGCGATATAACAGCTTGGGTTGAACCCCCAATAACAGTTCGGCCGGATGGGCCTCCAAGCCATCGAAGCGATGATCCTGACGGTGCAGGGGCAGCGGAGCAGCGTTGTGGTAGGCATATAGATAAATGGTGCTGACTTCATGACCCCGACGGCCCAATTCCCGGTTCAGTTGGAAGGCAAAGACTTCGGCTCCGCGCCGTTGGGGCTTCTGGACGATTTGAAGAATTTTCATAAGATACGTCTTCTAGATACCCCCAGGAACTTATATGCCATTCTCATCAAGATACGCATATAAACTAGCAAACCAAGATCGACTGAGTTGACTTGTTCGGTATAGGTTGATGGCTTCTTCCACTGAACTCAGGCTGCTTTCCTCATCAATCAAAGATATCGCAAATCCTTTTTCGAGTAGATACTGTGGCAGCGCTTCAATTGAATACCCGGCTCGCTGCAACAGGTGAGGATTCCACTCAACGAGCAAACGAAGGTTCGGATTTTGCTGTAATATTTGAGTCATTCCCTCGAGGACTTCTATCTCTGCTCCCTCAACATCGATTTTGACAAAATCAATTGGTTGAGTGACAACCCCATCTAATGAAATTGCTTGGACTTCGATGGAGTGATCATTTTCGCCTTCTGGCGGAAAGAGAGTATGTGAAGTGCTGTCCGAATGGAGATACAACTGACGCCGATGAGCTTTATTTCCGGCAGCATAAGGAACGATTTCGACGTTACTCAGTCCATTGAGTTCGATATTTTTTCGCAAGAAACGCAAATTATCTTGACCCGGTTCAACCGCAATGACTCGGCCATGGTTACCGACTAGCCGAGCGGCAAATGCAGTGACAAAACCGATATTAGCGCCAACATCTACCATAGCCATGCCCGGTTGGAGGTACTCCTGTAATAGATGTATAAGTTTGGGTTCATATTCTCGTAGAACGTAAGCGTAATTCAATTGATGAGGAATTTCCAGCGTGAGACCATTTAACTCCAGGCGCGAAGCTTGGTTGCTGCTGGCCGGCTGTCCCAGGTAGGGGGCGAAAAACCGAAAGAACCTTCTTACAGTGTGACGTTTAAGTCGTGAAGGAATAAATCGGAATAAATGGGTATCGGCTCGGTCGACTGCCTGGACAAATGAGTGAAAACTACGTATTACTTTCAGAAGGGCGTCACTATTTACAAACATATGAGAGACCTAACGTGATTGGTTAAAGAAAGTCACTATCCCAACATTAAATGATTGATTTTGATTTTTTTCTACTGAGACGTTTAACGAGGTTACGGCATGGCGGCGGCAAGACGCTCTACCCATCTTCGGCGATCCAGTAACTCCATCGCCGCTTGGAGCCGTTTGTTGATATCGACTTGGCCACGACGAAAAGCTATGACTGCTTCCGCTACTTTTTCTGCCGCTTGTTTAGGCGGCACAAGTAGGCCACACCCAGTTTTCTGAATTATTTGACCGAGATCCCAGCCAAGGTCAGTCACCACAGGATAAACCCCGGCCGCGATGTATTCGCCAAATTTGGTTGGAAATGAGACTTCATTGACCAGGTGTGGCTCTCGGGTGATAAAGCCTGCTTCGGCGGCCCACAACAACTGGGCCACTTCGTTGGGTTGTTGCACTCCCCGGAATTCAATGGCGTCGGCTGGAAGCTTACATCCTAGCACTTGTGCCCGTTTGTCTCGCGAAATAACCTGGAACTTCAGACTAGGATCGAGCCGGTGGAGTGCGCCCCAGACCTGAGCCAAGTAATCCAGCCCTTGCCAGGCTGCCCCAGTCCCCAGATAGGTCATATAGCGGCGAGGTTGTGGCATGGGTGAGGCAAACGTGCCACTATCAACGCAGTTGGGCGCGGCGAAAAAAGCTTTGGCCTTACATCGTTTTTTGACGAGCGCGTTCATGGGTTCGGAGACGGTAACGACTAGGTCCGGAACACAAGCCATCCTGGCCAGTTGCCACTCCAGGGCTACAGCCAGGCGCTGTTTTGCCCGTTGAGATTGCATCAAATCTTCTTCGGGGACTCCATTGATGCACCAGATACATTTTCCCTTGGCAATAAAGCCGGCGTAGAAAATGGTGGTAAAGCCAACGGCAATCAAAGGCGCATCCCGGTTTTCCAATTTGCGTCGTAGATTGAGGATTGAGGCTGGGCTGGCGCCAATGAACCCGTCTACGATCTCCCAGTCGTTAATCCAGGGATTTTGATGGACAAAACTCTGAAAATGCTCGACCAGTTGTTTGGTTAATCGACGAGGGCTGATCCAGATTAGTTTAGTTTGACCGTAGGCTTTCGCTGTGCTTTCAGCCAAAAAGGAGAGCCGCGATCGTTCTAGCGGCCCTCGATAAAGAATATTAGCCATCACAAAAACCTCCTGTGTGGGGACTAAATCGAAATAGAAGAGGTTAGCCGAATTTTAGTAAGGCTTGTTTTATACGGCCTGCCGCCCGGCCATCTCCATAGGGATTGACAGCGCGAGCCATTTGTTGGTAGGCTTGTGGGTCGTCTAAAAGATGGCGAACTGTCTCAATGATGTGGCTAGAGTCGGTTCCAACCAGACGAACCGTTCCAGCTTCTACCGCTTCAGGGCGCTCGGTAACCTCCCTCATTACGAGCACCGGTTTACCCAGACTGGGTGCTTCTTCTTGGATTCCGCCGGAGTCGGTCAATACCAGATGCGTATTCTTGAGTAAATATACAAATGGTAAGTATTCTATGGGCGGCAGCAAGGTGATATTTGATATATCCCCAAGAGCTTGATAAACGGGCTTTTGAACATTAGGGTTTAAGTGAACAGGATAGACAATTTGAACATCATCCTTATACGCCTCGGCCAGACTGCGCAGCGCTTGACAAATATTTTCCAGCGGCTGGCCAAAATTCTCACGACGATGAGCCGTAACCAAAATCAGGCGACGCCGCCCAGGAATGCCGGCTAACGGACCGGTTTCGGGTTGGTAGGATAAATTGGCCACCCATTGGAGAGCATCTATCACCGGGTTGCCGGTTACGAAAACGGTATCAGCCGGAATGTTTTCTTGCAGTAGGTTTTGTCGGGCTGTGGCGGTAGGGGCAAAGTGTACATCAGCCGTTACACTGGCTATACGGCGATTAATCTCTTCAGGAAACGGTTGACGCTTGTCATAGGTGCGTAAACCAGCTTCTACATGGCCCACTTTTACCCCTGCGTAAAAGGCCCCAATAGCAGCCGCCATCACGGTTGTGGTATCCCCTTGTACCAGGAGCCAGTCGGGCTGCTCTTCCCTGAGTATTGACGTGAGGCCTTGTAATATCGCCGCTGCAACTTGAGTGGGAGATTGACCAGCCTTCATTACATTCAAATCATAATCCGGTTCAATCTCAAATAGACTTAAAACTTGATCTAACATGTGCCGATGTTGAGCGGTGACGCATACCCGGCTGATGATTTGGTCTGAGTTGGCCAGGGTTTTGACAATGGGCGCCATTTTTATAGCTTCTGGCCGTGTGCCGAATACAGAGATTACTTTCATGAGACCTCAAATTTATGCTTTTTTCTGATGTAGCGAAGAAAACCGGTTGCTGTTACCTGCCGCTGCCTGTCTCACTTGCTGATAAAGCGCTTCGTACTGAGAGGCTATTTTCTCAATATGGAAGCGCTCCATGGCCACCCGTCTCGCTTGTTCACTCATTTCACGAGCTTTACTGGGATGTTTAAACATCCAGATGATCGCTTGGGCCATGGCAGTGGCATCTTGAATAGGCACCAGGCGACCTGTTACGCCTGAAACGATTGCTTCTTGATGAACCGGAATATTGGACGCCACTATCGGCTTGGCTGCAAACATTGCCTCAACCAGGGCGCCGGGATAACCTTCGAAGTAAGATGGAAAAACAAATAGATCGGCTATATGAAGCAACGCCGGAACGTCGCTGCGCTGACCCAACAAGGACACGACTCCCTCCAGGCCCAGCTCTTGAATTAAGGCTTCCAACTGGGGCCGGTACACTCCGTCACCAGCGATCACAAGCCGGACTTGAGGCAAGACCCGTAAGACATGGGGCATGGCTCGGATCAAATCGGCCTGACCTTTTCGATCGAGAAGGCGGGCGACGTTAAGAATTATCTGATCGCTTTCCATTAGGCCAAGGCCGGCGCGAGTGGCTGCCAACTGCTGGCTATCCGCGCTCAAAAACGGCTGTGGGTTTCGCCCTCGATAAATTACGCTAATTTTGTCCAAGGGAATATTCAGGGATTGGGCATTGGTCGCTTTGACTGTTTCAGAATTGGCGGCAAAATGTTGGGTCCAGCGGGCGCTCTGGGCATCTAACCAGCGGACCCCATACAGTTTCAAACGGTGCGGCAAGGATAATGTTTGCCACCGAACCGGGGCATAAGACTCGTTGACAAAGCTTCCCACAACCGGAATACCCAGTAGTTGACCCACGGAACGCCCGACGATGTCTGCCCGGAATAGGGTGGTATGGATGAGATCAACCTGTTCGTTCTGCGCTACTGCCTTGACCCGCCGAATGGCCTGCCCGAATGAATAGTTGCCCGGTACATCCAACGAAATGACCGCTATTCCGGCTTGCAGGTAGGTCGATTTTAACGACTGGCCTGGGTAGATGTGGCATATAAGTGGTTCTATATGGTCAAAACAGCTTAAAATTTCTAGTAGGCTTTTTTCTGCCCCACCTACTTCAAGAGTGTCAATCAGGTAGAGAATCTTCATTTCTTTTTAAGAACCAGCAGAATCATATGTCCTGAAATGGGGGTGAAGACCAATGAAGCCGTGAGAGCTAAGCTTCGTGGGAGAATAGAGCCTCCTTTGTAGTCATATAACCTCTCTAATAAGGGATTCAACGGCCCCAATTCTTCTTTCGTTGCTCTTAGGCCCAGCATGGGCTTACCGCGATTAACCAGTTCAAACCCCCATTCAGTGAAGTTCTGGATAACAGACTGATGATTGAGGGCAAATTGATAGAAGCCATTCGGCGCCTTGGTAGACGTCCAATTGGGATACAAATTCAACTTAGCTTTGAGCTTTCTCAAGGACGAAAGATAAGGAAAGGTCAAAAACAGGTAACCGCCCGATTTAATCACTCGAGCCATCTCTAAACCAAGTGGCTCATATCCTGCCCAAAAATGCTCGATAACTCCGAGGGACCAATAACCGGCGAAGTAGGCATCTTCAAAATCCAAGCAGCGTACATCGCCTTGGCGTATATCCAACTCTGGAACGGCTTTATTAAGAACTTGAACTGTGGTAGGCGCGTAGTCCAGGCCAATACATTGAAAGCCATTATTCTGTAGCGCAGCTACGTGAATGCCTGTACCGCATCCGCCTTCGAGTATTACCCCATCATCAGGACTTAAATATTTTCGCGTCATTTGAGTGACGAAGGTGCTTTTAACATTGATTATCTTCTGACGAACTGAGCGATCAATACGCCACTGGTCATCCCAGAAATCAGGTGTGGCCGACTGGTTGACGTAAATTAAACGGTTGTAACGTTGGTCAAAGAAACGCATCATAGATAAATCCCCCAATTACTGCCTGGAATAAGATCCATTTCTTAGTTGGTACTTATTTCTAAACCAAAATCTTCGTCCTAAGAGAGGAATCAAGGTCAGCAGCAATCGTCCGTAATGTCTCCAGTTCCAAGGGTGGGCAAGAACCGCCGATCTAAAATATCTTCTAGCTTCATCGTTCTTGCCAAGCTTTAAAGCACTTACGCCAGCTATGGCCCAATAGTTTCCATGATTCTGAGGGCTCTTGCAGAGGGAATTGTTGTGCCGGTGCAAAATATAGGTTGCTCCTTGTAAAATGAGATGATTGTTGCCTGTTGCTCGATGCTGGTGATGATCATAGATATTTACCAAAGCCGTAGAAAAGCTGTGAATTAACCAACCCCGATCCGCAGCATACGGGATTAAGCGTAGAGCAAATTCTGTATTTTCGGCGTAACCCAGACCGTCGGCATATCCGCCTACAGCTAAAAATAATTCTCGCCGCAAAGCAAACGCGCCAACCAAGAATAACCCCACCTGATCGTTAAACATAGGTCCCATCTCAGCGGGTACAACTTGCCGGATCTGTTCCCCAATGCGGGTGACACCGGCACAAACTATGCCTACTGCTTTCCGGTTAAATGCGTGAGCAAAGCATTCCAACCATTCCGGCAAAGCTTCGTCATCACTGTCTAAAAAGGTCAAAATTTGTCCCCTTGCCACAGAAGCACCACGATTTCGCGCCGCCGACACCCCTTTGTTCTCTTGATACACGTATCGCAGGCGGGGATCGTCGATAGCCTGAATGATATCTCGTGTATTGTCTGTTGAGCCATCATCAATAATGATGAGTTCGAAATCTTCAAAAGTTTGGTTTAGAATACTTTGAATAGCTCTGAAAACAACGTCAGCTCGATTAAAGGTGGGAATGATAACACTAAAAAAGGGGGCTTTTTGATCGTGGGTTATCGAATGTGAGGTATTCATGGTGAATTTCGACCCTCGCGGGATCTGTTTTTTGTCTCCGTCGAGTTAATACTCCGATAATTAGCTGTTTTTAAGTTTGAGAGCCTTTGTCGCAACCCTAGCTGTTCCGTGCCAAATAATTCAAAGAGAAGTAGACTTTTCCAGCTCTTTAATCGAAAAAAATTGGTTTTTAGCAGCGTTTGCATGACTTTTCGCCCTTCTGCTTTATAACCTGTTTGATAATATAGCTCGGCCAGAGTTCGATGAGCTAATATCCACTTTTGTGGTGTTTGAGAAAGATGTTCTTGATGTTTTGCAATAAACCGCTTTAGAGCTTCAGCTTTTTTAGGTGTTGGGTCGGTCAACTGGGGGCCATCGTGAAGGTGAATTTTGATGAGCACTTCTGGAATAGTTTTATATCCGAAGGAGTCACTCATTCGCATTAGAAAATCACTGTCTTCCATATTAGACAGAGTTTCATCAAAGAGACCTACGGTACTAAAACAACTGGCTCGTATTGTTAACCCAAAGCCAGTACCTGCTTGTAAATTGGTTTGGGACGAGGAGCCTCTATCATTAGAGACTGCCATTATGTCCTTCACCTCAATTTCTCCGTGTGATGTGTCCCGAACTTTGCGGACACTGCACCAGGAAAATCCAATATCTGCCGGAGCATCATTCAGTACACGGTATGTTTCAGCCAAAAATTGAGGTAGGTATTCGTCATCATCGTCCAGAAACGAGATGAATTCTCCCCTAGCCCGACGGACACCCAGGTTTCGAGATGCCGAGGCTCCCCCATTTTTCTCTGGCCGAATATAAATGATTCTGTTATCATAGAAAGCTTCTACGACTTCGGCGGTATTATCCGGTGAGGCATCATCAACAATGATCAACTCAAAATCCGAAAAAGTTTGGTTAAGTACACTTTGAACTGCCCGTGAAAGGAGATGCGCTCGATTATACGTGGGTATGATGATACTAAAGACCGGAGTATGGTTATGTTTTCTCAACTTACCTTGGCTGATTGTCATAATTGTACTGGATCAATGATCGACTAATGAGTATTGATTACACAGAGTCAAGCAACAATTGGTCATGTTCAATTCCAATCAATTCGCAATGTGATGCAAGAATACCTTTCGCTTAAACTTTTACTCGATCACATATTGACCTGCTCCTATCGTGTCGGAATAAAAATTGGGCTCCTTAAAAAAACGCTGTAATGTATCAATTATTTCTGTTTCATTTAGCGACGAGTGACGTTAAAGGTCAGTGGGGAATTGAGCCAGGAATAGAGTTGATGAAGAAAGAGTCCGATGGGCCGTGGTAAATAACTGGTCGGCTCTTGCCAGGTAGACCGGTTGGGGACGCGGTACTGATGATCAATACTGCCCCGTGATTGTGGACACGATAGGTCAGGACAAACGTCGTTTGCAATTGACGATTGCTCGTGACAAGCCCAATGAGGTCCTGCTGTCAGTGTATTTTTACTGAAGCTCACGCTTTACACGGTTAAACACGGTGTCAAGTTTACTTTTAACGTCTTGAATACCCGCATCTACTTTGTGAGTCATGTTAATCAAATTATTCAAAGTTTCATAACCAGTTAAATACTGTGGTTCATATTTCATTCCAAATGCAGACGCATAATCGTAAAACTTAAACCCATTACCTTTAACCTTGTTTGAAAGAGTTATCCAAGCATTGGGAATCCCAAGAGAATCAGCTACAATCAATCCGTGTAATGATGAAGACATGATAAAATTGCATTTATCAATATCAGAAATTACATCAAGAGGTTCGCGCTGAACATCAATATTTAAGATAGCCCCATTATTTCGCTGACAAATGTTATGAATGCGTTTGTCAGAATTATCTACATAGTGCTGCACGATCCCCAGCACAAACTGTTTTTCTTGCCTCGTAGTTATTAATTTGTGCGCCAGTAAGCCTGGATCTCCTAAAACAGTCGATAAGGGCGCTCCAATCCTGTCTCTGGTCAACTCCCCTCTTAACGCTAGAATACTTGCATATGGAAAGCTTCGAGAAACATCTTCTATCAAGCCTGAGCCTAAAATAAATCCAGAGAATTCTTCAGGTAGACTCTGAAGAACACTGCCTACAACAACGATCTCGGCGCGGTCAATAGGAAAAAAAATTGGTTTCAAACCATAGTTCTTCAAAAGAATTGGAGTTAATAAGTCACCAAAGTTGATAACTTTACTGAAAAAATAGGTGTAAACAACGTTATCACCTTTAAGTTTTCCTATCCTGTATTGGATTCTTGGATATACTGAATTGAATACTTTAGTAATTTTATTCTTGGCTCTTTTTTGTAGTATCATCATTTTGGGGACCAACTAACTCTCGTATCCGGATAATTTCATTTTGAATTCCACATCCTAGATAAGCTAGCGATATTGCTAAATCGATATAACTTAAAGAATCTCTTAATAGGCTCATGAATCACAAGTAGCGAAAGGTAGTTCATTAACATTTTGTATTTTTCCGTAAGTCGAAAATGTTCTTTGAATAGTATGTTGTTTATAAAAAAAATGATTTTGTTTTTCGATAAGTTTAATTCTTTTTTAGCATTCTGCCTGGATAATCTTATATTTAGATTTTTGATGATCGGTAATAGCTGTTCGGTAGTAATAAGCCCTTTTTGGTAAGCTAAGGTTAGATCGGTCATATATTGCAAGTGTATTACTTCATAGTTGATCCGATTTTTGTTGTCCGAGGCATAAATATTATTTTCATGGACGCGGTACAAAACCATTTTTTCATTTGATTGAACAGCTAGATACTTTATAAGACATCTAAGCAGCAATGTACTATCTTCGGTAGGAGTTTTACACATTAGTGGTAGGAAATCTTGTAAAACCGATTTTCTGATACTTCTTGCAGCCCCATTTGTATGAAAACTTGGATTAGTTTCAAGCTCCTGAACATCATACTCTTTTAGCTTGATATTATTATTCGTGAGTTCATTAATAGTGGGTTTAGTTCTTGAGAACTTAATTGTGGAAAAACTAATACATCCATAATCTGGATTGTCTTTAAGTATTTCCCAACTTCTCTGTGCTCTTTCCGGCAGCGAAATATCATCACCGGCTGCCAGAACAATAATTTCTCCTCTTGCCTTTTCAAAGACTACATTTACATGGCCCGCTAAACCCAGGTTCTTGTCATTCCTGTTTAGTATGATATGATGAGGGCCTTGATAATTTGAAGCCATTTCTTCCATTATCTCAAATGTGCGATCAGGTGAACAATCATCTGATAAAATGATTTCAAGAGGAGAATAGGTTTGATAAAAGGCTCCTTCTACGGCTTCTCGGATAAATTGCTCTTGATTATATGTAATGATAACAAATGTAATTAGAGGTTTTTCTTTATTGTCATATGAGATATTTGGTTGCTCAATCATCGCTGCCTCAGCTCTGTCTCCCTTCATATACATTTCCGATGGTCTGCATCGTATTGCTACTAATGATTTCACCGGGACCTACATCTTTATACACAACGGAGCCGGCTGAAATCACTGCATCGCGACCTATATTGACACCCTTTAAAATAATACACCGCGCTCCTATCCAAACGTTGTCACCAATGACTATGGCTGAAGATACACCAGGAGTATGGCGTAAATCCGGTTGAATCCCGTGAAAATCGGAATCTAAAAATAGGGTACCCGGCCCCACTCGGCAGTTTTTACCAATTGTAATTTGTTGGCAGGCTATCAATTCACAACCATTCGTAATCGTACTTCGATAGCCAATTTCAATGATTGCCTTTCTATTTCTGGGTTGCAGTAGTATAGGCTGGGCTAAAGCGCCGGCAAGGCCGTACCCTAATATAACCTTATCCTTAAGGATCACCTGCCCTTTTCCCTGAAAGACAACTTTATGGCTAAATTTAACATGCTTGCCAACCGAAACTTTTCCTTGTCTCCCATACATAGAAATTAAAAACCATTGCAATCGCGAATAGGAGCGCAGCTTCGAGTACCGAACGAACAAAGCACGCAACAATCGCTGTGGATGAAGGCACTTATTAGTTATTGACACAATAATCTTGAATTATATTGATAATAGTTTCAACTGCTTCGTAGGGGAGATGGGGCCCAACGGGCAAACTTAACACCTGGCGATGAATAGTTTCGGTAATGGGAAATGTCCCCTCATATAACCCCAATTCCTGATAGGCCTCTTGTAAGTGGGGTGGCACAGGATAATGGATCATAGTTCCAATGTCTGTTTGGGCCAGTTTTTTTTGCAAATCGTCCCGCCTCGTGTGGCGAATTACGAACAAGTGCCAGCAGGGCGCAGCCCATTCAGGGACATCAGGTAAAGTCAATCCAGGAACGTCACTCAATGCTTCCAAATAGCGATTTGCGACTACGTTACGGCGTTCGTTCCAGGCGTCTAAGTGCTTTAACTTCACTCTTAAAAACGCGGCCTGTAAGGGATCCAAGCGAGAATTGAAGCCTTTTACTTGATTGAAATATTTTTGATGAGAACCATAATTTCTTAGTACTCGTATCCGCTCCGCTAGTTCGGCATCACTGGTCGTGACGGCACCGGCATCGCCAAAGGCTCCCAGGTTTTTGCCGGGATAAAAGCTCCAGCCTGTTGCGTCGCAGAGATTCCCCACGCTCTGCCCCTTATAGCGAGCGCCATGGGCCTGGGCCGCATCTGCAAATACCTTAAGTCCATGTCGTTTCGCAATCTCATTGATTGGGTCGATATTTGCGGGTTGACCATATAGATGCACAATCATAATAGCTTTCGTGCGAGATGTAATAGCTGCTTCAATTCGATTTGGGTCGATGTTGTAGGTTTGCTCCACTGGCTCGACTGGTACCGGTCTTGCGCCAGTATAAGAAACAGCCATCCAGGTGGCAATGTAAGTGTTGGCCGGTACGATCACTTCATCCCCTGCTCCAATACCGGCTGCTGACAAAATAAGGTGCAGCGCCTCTAGACCATTACCAACCCCAA
This sequence comes from Anaerolineae bacterium, assembly GCA_020433785.1. Next base: position 4,763 of record JAGRCC010000282.1, on the reverse strand, counting down.
CGCACTCTTTTGCTTGGCAATAGGCAGCGAATTCAGTTTCAAAAACAGTAACTTCCTCACCCAAAATATACCAACCTGACTTCATCACCCGCCGGTAGGCTATATCTAATTCATTCTGTAATTCCAGATAGGGCTCCTTCATGTCGAGAAATGGGATAACTGGGTTCATAGTTCTCCAACCAATTTTAGATATTCATCATAATCACGAACGTAGTCTTCGGCCTTGTAAACGTCAGAAGCCAACACCAATAACACGGCATCGCTACTGTATTTATACTGAATACCCCAAATCATCGGCGCTATGTATAAGCCAATTTTTGGACTGTTTAACACAAATTCCTCACGATTGACTCCATCATCAACTACAACCGCACAAGATCCGACCAAGCATATTAACAATTGATGGAGTTCCTTATGGGCATGTTCGCCCCGTACATCAATGGTTGGTACATCGAAGATAACAAAATAACGTTTCGGGTCAAAAGGGAGATGTGTGCTATATTCGCCAAAAGTAAGTGAACCTCGCAAATCAGTAATTAGAGGCAATTCGATGAGCTCAACTCCCCTAACTTTAGGTTGTCCTGGTGCGATGGTATCCTCTCGAGACGGTACGATTTTTATGCGCTCGGAGTCTACATATCCTCTGATGCGAGCCGGGTTACCAACGACAATGGCATTGGGAGGTACATCTCTAGTTACAACCGCGCCCGCTCCCACCATGGCATTTACTCCAATTGTAACTCCGGGCAAAATCGTTGCATTCGCTCCAATTGACGCGTTACGTTTTACAACGGTTTGCCAAGCGTTATCGAGATGTTGTTTGCTGCGTGGAAAAGGGTCGTTGGTAAAGGTAGCATTGGGTCCCACAAATACATCGTCTTCAAGGATAACGCCATTCCAAAGCTGAACACCACACTTGACTGTAACACGATTGCCAATGACCACCTCATTTTCAACAAAGACACCATCGCAAATATTACAGTCGTCTCCAATAATGGCGCCAGGTAGCACATGAGCAAATGCCCAAATGCGAGTTCTATAACCAATTTTAGCGCCATCTTCCACAATTGCCTGAGGGTGAACGAAATAATTTATGCACATTGTTTGAATATTCCTTATATTACTTTGTGTTCTGCTTGTAACTCTGTAAGCTTTTCCGTATTCCAGTAAAATGGAGTGCGGATTACACCCAACCATTTTCCATTAAAATGAGGTGCCCTCATTGCACCTGTGTCTTGAACCGAGAACGAAATTATGTTTTCAATGTAAACTTCCCTTGTAGGAGGTGGTGTACTTGCAATTACAATGGTTACAAAATAATGTCTGTCGTTTAGGAAGTTCGGTGGAATTGAGCAAACAGTACGATACAAACCTTCATCAAGAGGTTTTAATCCCAAATTCTCCTTATTAAGATCGGCTTGAGGTAAATTGATTGCTTGAAAAACTACGGTTCCTTCTTCATCTAGTAATTTAATACTAGGAACAAGCTTTTGTCCTGGAATTCGATTCCAAAATTCTATCTCTATCTCTGCTGCTCTATCAATATCTATCTGAGAAGATGGAATGCCATTTCTGCAAATCCGCACGGCATGAAGCTTAACAGACTCAGAACCAGGAGCAGAGTTTATATCTTCCCATGCTACTTCTTCCTCTCTATTGCTTCCGTGCGCTAAATACTGGCCCACTATCTGATCACTTTCTCCATCCGCTAATACTGTTCCATCTGCAAGCAAAATTGTTCTTTTGCACAATCTACTAACCGCTGCCATATTATGACTAACAAACAACACGGTTCGCCCCTCACTTGCCACCTCTCCCATCTTGCCCAAACATTTCTTTTGGAAATCTGCATCCCCCACGGCCAAGACCTCGTCGATGACCAAAATCTCCGGTTCTAAGTGGGCCGCTACGGCAAAGGCCAGCCGCACCTTCATGCCTGAAGAGTAGCGCTTGACCGGCGTATCGATAAATTTTTCCACCCCGGAAAAATCGACAATCTCGTCAAACTTACGCTCTACCTCGGCTTTGGTCATGCCCAAAATGGTGCCGTTGAGGTAGACATTCTCCCGCCCCGTTAGCTCCGGATGAAAGCCGGTACCGACTTCCAGCAGGCTGGCCACCCGGCCGTTGATAACGGCCCGGCCGGAGGATGGCTCGGTAATGCGGGATAGGATTTTGAGCAAGGTGCTCTTGCCGGCTCCGTTGCGGCCAATGATGCCCACTACCTCACCATGTTTGACCTCAAACGAGACATCTTTGAGGGCATAGATCACGTCATCGGGGGTATGGCCGTTGTCGCTAAAGTGACTCAGCTTGCGCAGGTCGCGCAGGTTGGCCAGTGGGGATCTCAGCCAGCCGGTCATCGCCCCGAGAAAGGTCTCCGGCAGCTCCTCCTTGAGGCCAATGCGGTAGCGTTTTGATAAATTTTCAACTTTGATAGCAATATCAGACATAGTTTTCCTTATTGTAAAGATCGGGAAGATGGGAACCACGGATTTCACGGATTTCACGGATTAAATCTTTAATAAATCCGTGTAATCTGTGGTTAGAGACTTCACAGATACCCCATCTTCCCTTATCATTTTCTTATCACAACTTCTGAAATGAGGAACTGAAACATGTCAAAAACCTTATTACATCAAGAATTGACTTACCAGATTATCGGGGCCGCTATGGAGGTCCATCGGGTCTTAGGCGCAGGGTATCTCGAATCGGTTTATGAGACGGCCCTGGCGCACGAGTTAGAATTAAGAAATATTCCTTATCAGCGCCAGGTCCAGTTGACCGTCCAGTACAAAGCCATTGAGGCCGGTAAGTTTCGGGCCGATTTCTTGGTTGCTGATAAGATGGTCATCGAGTTGAAAGCAACCAAAGGCTTAACGGCCATCGACGAGGCCCAGTTGTTGAATTACCTCAGAGGTACCGGTTACCGGCTTGGTATCCTCTTTAACTTTGGTACATCTTCTCTTGAACATAGACGCCGGATCGGCTAGCGAGGGGGTAACCACGGATGACACGGATTACACGGATTAATTCTTAAAAAAAATCTGTGAAATCCGTGAAATCCGTGGTTTGTATTTCACACTACGCTACATCAGCAAAGATGCGCTCCATGCGCCGGAAATACAGCGCCCCAAACAGCATCAACACGGTCGCGCTTATACTCCCCATCAAAATCAAATCCCACGGCATGGGCGTTGTGCCCAGCAAAGCCGCCCGAAAGCCTTCAATCACGCCGGCCATCGGGTAGAGGCCGTACAGCCAGCGAAATTGATCCGGCACCAGCGACACCGGCCAGACCACCGGCGCGGCGTACATCAACAGTTGGCTGGCAAACGGCATGGCAAAGCGAATATCGCGGTATTGAATAGCCAGAGCCGACAGGGTCAGGCCCACCCCGGCGGCAGTTAAGACCATCAGCATGATGAGCAGCGGTAAAAACAACACATTCCAGGTGGGCGCAATGCCGTACCAGACCATCAAAACCCCCACCAGCAAAAAGGCAATGGCAAAATCCACCAGGCCGGCCAAAACCGGCGTGAGCGGGATCACCAGCCGGGGAAAGTAAACTTTGGTAAACATCCCGGCGTTGCTGACCAGGCTCTGGGTTGAGTTGGTCATGGCGGTAGAGAAATAGGTCCACGGCACCAAGGCGGCGTAAGAAAAGATGGGATACGGCACGCCGTCGCTGGGGATTTGGGCCAACCGGCCAAAAACTAGCGAAAAAACAATCATACTAAAGACCGGTCGAATAATGGCCCAGGCAAAGCCCAATACCGTTTGCTTATAAAGGACCTTGATATCCCGCCAAACCAGGAAGTAAAACAAATCGCGATATTGGCGCAGTTCTTGCCAGTCGATGAGCTGCCAGCCATTTTTGGCTTCGATGACGGTTTGGTGGCGGGGTTTAGGTCGGTAATTTTCATTTTTTATGGTTGTCGTCATGCAGGGGTACTCCGCGGGTTCAACGTTAATTTCTTAGAGCTGACGCAGTTTAGTAATTGTTAACCACGGATGACACGGATTTTTTTCATTTAATCCGTGAAATTGATGTCATCCGTGGTTGATTTTGGGACGGGGCTTTCAACGGCGAAACGCATATAATAACCAAGATGGGATAGAGCTTTTTTGGTCGAGTGTTTAGGATGTGCAGAGTTGCAAGGTTACAGGGTGGCCGGCTGGCCTCTGGAGTTAAGTCGGTATTAAATGGTGCTCCGGCATTGTCTCTTTATACCAGGCAATGGTCCGGCGCAGCCCGTCCTCAAAGCGGACGTTGGCGCGAAAGCCAAAAAGCGCTTCGGCTTTGGTAACATCCAGCTTGCGGCGGGGTTGGCCGTTGGGTTTGGTGGTATCCCAAATGATGTCGCCCGCAAACCCGGTCAGGCGGGCAATGGTTTCTATGAGATCTTTGATGCTAATCTCAAAACTGCTGCCCAGGTTGACCGGCTCACTGCGGTTGTACCGCTCGGCGGCCAGCACGATCCCTTCGGCGGCGTCTTCCACATACAGGAATTCGCGGGTGGGTGAACCGTCGCCCCAGGCGATAATGACCGGTTCAGCGTTGGCCTTGGCCTCCAGGCATTTGTGGATCAGGGCCGGAATCACATGCGAACTGGTCAAATCAAAGTTGTCGCGCGGCCCGTACAGGTTGACCGGCAGTAGGAAGATGCTGTTGAAGCCGTACTGCCGGCGGTAGACCTGGCTTTGAACCAGCAGCATCTTTTTGGCCAGGCCGTAAGGGGCGTTGGTCTCTTCCGGGTAGC
>JAGRCC010000281.1 GCA_020433785.1 Anaerolineae bacterium | reverse complement strand
CCTGGCTTCAGAACCGGTTATCACTAGATAAGGACTTCATATATGGGGACGTCTAATCTTCTAATTATGCTGTCGATGTTAGGCAGCCTCCTGTATTTGCTCCTCATCATCTCAATTCTACAGCGGCGCGACCTGCGCGAGCATTCGGCCGGACTACTGGTTGATTTTGTCCTCTGCTCCTGGCCGTGGACTTTGGGCCATCTGATTCTGTGGCTTGATGGCCTCCCCTTTCTGCCTCGACCCCTTATCACCCGACTGTTGCTTTATAATGCCCTGCTGTTATCGATCGTCTTCTTTCATTTGACCCGAGCCTTTCTGCGGCGCGATGGCCGCTCCTGGCGCTGGTGGATCGCCGGCCTGGTTTGGCTGCTGGCCGGCGTTTTGCTCGGTGAAAAACTGCTGCCGCTGCCCGATCCGATTTGGCCAGGCAGCGGCCAAGCGCTGTCGATCGATACAATCACATTTTGGATAGTAACCGTCGGCTGGGCCGCTTTTATGGGCAGCGCGCTGTGGTTGTCGGGCCAAACGTACGCTCAAATCCAACAGCCGCTGCATCGCAATCGGATCACCTATTGGTTCACCGTAACGGTCCTCATTATCGCCGATGCTCTCTTCTTTTTGACCGGATCAGCCACGCCCGGCGGCGGGCTCCATCTGGTCGGGGTCATCATCGCCACCTACGTAATCCTGACCCATGGTCTGCCCGATGTGCGCCATACCGCTCGCCGCGTTATCAGTTATCTTATTATCACCGGTTTGACGGTGGCGCTTTATACGGCCGGCATCCTGGCGACCCAGTATGCGTTTCAATCGGTGCCGGGCTACTCGCCCTGGCTGGCCGTCGCCGCGATCGCCTTAGTCCTGGCAATCGTTTTCGATCCACTGTCGAAAATGGTCCAGCGAATTATCAATCGCTTGATCACCGACACTCGCTACGATCTCAGGCGGATGGTGCAGCAGTACAGCGCCAACATCAGCAACGTGCTCGATCTGGAACAGCTAGCCACCATGGCCATCACCTTCATTTGTAACGAACTGCAAATACGGCGGGGCGCGGTGTATGTCATTCATCATATTCGCCGGCCTGGCCAGGAGTGGCCCGACGACTATTTCAAGCTGCGCGGCATTGTGGGCACCGGCGACGGCTTACCGCCGGGCATCGAGCTGCCGGAAGGGGCACTCCTGCCCCAGAGTCCGGTAGTGGAAAATCTCCGAGATTTACCTTCACTTAGCCAGTATGACATCGATCTCCTGCCAAAATTTCAGGGAGCGCCGCCTGAAGAAAAAGCCTGGCTGGCTAACCTCAACATGGATATTTACGTACCGATTTATGCCAGCGGTGAGTGGATTGGCTTGCTGACCTTCGGCCCCAAACGCTCCGGCGATCGCTACTTTGATCACGATCTCGATCTGCTCAGAACGCTGGCCGATCAGACGGCGGTGGCCTTGGAAAATGCCCGGTTATTTGATGACCTTAAATATCGCAACGAAAAGATCGAGCAGCTCAATTATGAGTTATCGGTGGCCAATGAGAAGCTGGCCCGGCTCGATCAGGCCAAATCGGATTTTATCGGTGTGGCTTCCCACGAACTGCGCACCCCAATGACCCAAATTCGAGGGTACAGCGATATGCTGTTAGATATGCTGGAAAGTGACAGCCTCAACCCCGAAAGTGGGGCCATGATGATTAGGGGTATGAGTAAGGGGGTCAACCGCTTAGAAGAGATTGTCAACAAAATGTTTGAGATCTCCAAAATCGACACGGAGACCTTGGATTTGAGCGTGGAAGCAGTTTCGCTCAAAGAGATTATTGACGCTGTGGTCAAAGAGTTTGACCCCGCCCTCCTGGAAAGACGGCAGATGCTGTCGGTAGAAAATTTGGCTAATCTGCCGACGATTATCGCCGATGACGACCGGCTCAAACAAGTTTTCATGCATTTGATCCAGAACGCCATCAAGTACACTCCAGACGGTGGCCGAATCTCGATCATCGGGCGCGACTTGAGCGAGACGGGGCTACGGCCGGAAGATGCCTTTGTCGAGATTGTGGTCGCAGATACGGGTATCGGCCTGGCCACCGAGGAGTTGGAGCAAATATTTGAGAAGTTCTATCGGGTGGAAGATGCTCGGCACCATAGTACGGGCCAAACAAAATTCAAAGGGGCCGGGCCAGGCCTTGGCTTAACCATTGCCCGGGGCATTGTGACCGCGCATGGCGGCCGCATTTGGGGTGAGAGCCGGGGTTACGACGAAATAAACCTGCCCGGCAGCGAGTTCCAT
>JAGRCC010000280.1 GCA_020433785.1 Anaerolineae bacterium | reverse complement strand
CATACTGCCCATCCTTGATCAGACCGGGCACAACCCGTTTAACCAGATTCGCCGGAACCGCAAAGCCGACCCCCAAGAAACTACGCTCCCCGCCAAATCGATCTTGACGCGGGACGATGGCTGTATTGACTCCGACAACTTCTCCTTGGGAGTTGAGCAATGGGCCGCCGGAGTTGCCAGGGTTGATCGCGGCGTCGGTTTGGATAATTTCAGGAATGCGGAAGGTGCCGTTTTCGGTCGGCAGGCTTCGGCCCAGAGCGCTGATGATACCGCTGGTGAGGGTGCCATCTAAACCAAACGGGTTGCCGATAGCGATGGCTCGCTGGCCGACTTTGATGCTGTCCGAGTCACCCCATTTAACCGGCCGTAGGCTTTCGCCCGGGGCGTTCACCCGTAAAACGGCCAGATCGCTGTCGGGGTCGGTGCCGACGACTTCGGCTTGAATGGTGGCGCCGTCGGCAAAGGTCACATCGACCCGTTGAGCGTCTTGAACCACGTGATTGTTGGTGACAATATGGCCTTCGGTATCAAAAACAAAGCCGGAGCCTTGCCCCTGGTTAGGAAAGAGATTGTTGGGAAATGAGCCGGTATCTTGGCCTTCGACTGTGACCAAAATATTAACCACCGAAGGGTTGACGCGTTCGTAAATATTGGTGAGCAGAAGTTCTTCCGCATCGGCTTCGGCGATAAGCGATTCCGAAAGCGGCGTCGGTTCAGGGGCCAGGGTAGGGATAACGGCTGCCGTTGAGACTTGTATCTTTGATAATTCTTCTTCCTTTTCCTCAACCGGAGCCGCTTCAGTGGTCTGTAGATTTTCGGTTTCTGCGGCAGGAGGATCGTCGGCGGAGAGAGAAGAGAGAAAGCTGGGTGAGAAATTGCAAGCCGACAACATCATGATAAAGAATAGGCTGATAATAGTTGACCGTGGTCTAATCAAAGTAACCTCCCGCAAAACGACTAATCTATCTATTATTACACTGGTAACTAATCTTAATCAAACTTAAATGGAAATGATGATCCTGACTGGGGATATTTCTAACTAACATGAGACAATAGACCTCCAAGTGTGGTTGGAGGTCTATTGATAATTCAAGCGATATTAATTGCGCCGAGCTCCCATAACTCTGATGACCCAGTAGGCCAGCTGCATAACTGCTGCTAGGGCCGCCACTACATAAGTCCAGGCAGCGGCATTAAGTACGCTGCTGACACCGTCTAACTCGCGTTTATCAACAATCATACTATTATACAAAATTTTCTTAGCGCGCGCGCTGGCGTCTAATTCAACCGGTAAGGTGACGATAGCAAATAGGGCCACTGCGGCATAAGCAAATATACCCACCCAGGCAATAGCTATGCCTAGAGTGCTGAGTTTCGCCAAAGTGGCCAGTAAAATGCCGCCCATAATGATCCAGGGGGCCAGATTGCTGCCAAATTGCACCGCCGGCACCATCACACTGCGAATTTGCAGCGGCACGTATCCTTGGGCGTGCTGTAAGGCATGGCCGGCTTCGTGAGCGGCAACTCCAACCGCCGCCACAGACGGCTGGCGAGCCACAGCCGGCGATAAGCGCAAGGTGCGGCTGCGAGGATCGTAATGGTCGCTGAGAAAGCCTTGGGTTTCCTCTACCGCCACGTTAGACAATCCATTTTCATCCAAAATGCGACGCGCGACCTGCGCCCCGGTTAACCCCCCGGCGGTTCTTACCTGAGAATATTTTTCAAATCTGCTTTTCACCATCGATTGAGCAATAAACCCCAATACGATGGAAGGAATGAGAAAACAGATGAATAGTGGATCAAAAAACATTAATTCAACGCTCCTTCTTAAATTCAGTAGTCAGTTATCGGCAGCCGGTCGTTAGCTCGATCCATTTACGTGACACTAGCTGAACAGGTGTCTGGCAATCGGCGCTTGACTGAATACGTAGTTTACTTGTTACTTTAGGTCCTTATAATGAAGTATAGCGCCAAATTATTAGAAAATCGTTATTTTGTAAAAATAATTATACACAAAAATGAGCACGATTTCCAAGAAATAAAACTAATAGCCACATTAAAGGTGACGGTCACTTTTGAAGGGTTAAACCTGTTGATTTCGACCGGCAGACGGGTATTTTTGACCGAGTGACCGTCACCTTGTCGTTATATTTAGAACGGTTACTCATTTACTGACCGGTATACAAATACATCAAAGGCGAGCCGGCGTTGAAATGAAGAACCTGACGGAGTTCTTCGATAGGGCTAGGGCGATAGAAGGCGGCGCTCAAAGACTCAACGAAGCTGGCGTTGTCCGTATATTCGATAATACGCGGCTCGTCCCCCAGACCGGCCAGTTCCGCGGCGCGATCCACTACATCGGGTAAGTAACCTAAGTTATCCACCAATTTCATTTCTTTAGCCTGCTTACCGCTGCAAACCCGGCCGTCGGCAATTTCTCGAACTTCCGCTTCCGTCATGTCGCGTCCCTCGGCAACAATTTTAACGAAACCATCGTAGGCTTCGTCTACCAGCGATTGAAGAATGGCTTGATCGGCATCGGTAACTTCTCGGAAGGGATTGCCGATATCTTTAAATTGCCCACTTTTGACCACAACCGTAGTAATGCCGTATTCTTCGGCAAATTGTTCGACGTTAACCAACTGCATAATAACGCCGATGGAACAGGTGAAGGTATGTGGGCTGGCCCAAATTTCATCGGTGGGGGCCGAGATGTAATAGCCTCCGGAAGCCGCTAAACTACCCATCGCCGTAATGATCGGTTTATGCATGGCTTTGATTTGTAAGTAAATCTCATCAGAGGCAAAAACGCTGCCGCCAGGGCTGTCGACAAACAGGACCACAGCTTTAACGTTGTCATTTTCATCGGCATCCTTGAGATGATCGACGATGGTCTGACTGTAGGCGCCTCCGGCGCTGCCGCCGATAAAGGGGTTAGGCGGCGGCGCTTCACCGGGCACAATAGTGCCTTCAACCCGAACAATGGCGATAGCATCGCCAAAGCCAAGGTTCATATTTCCCCCATCACCAAAGGTGTTGGCGGCCCATAAGCCCAGGCCAACAAAACCGCCGCAGGCTAAGACAATGACCAAACCCACACCCAGAATCCAAAACCAGGTTGATCGCTGCATAATTCTGTAACTCCACCTTGCAAAATTAATAGAGTTTATAGGATTTAAGGTGACAGTCACTAACACTCTAATGGTCGAGCTGGTTCTACCAAGGATGTACTATATTCAGTAGTAAAAAGTGACTGTCACCTATTTCCGATAATGACTAACATCCACTTAGATTATAGCATGATTTTTGGGACATCAATTAAAATTACTATAATGTCCTTAACTTTAGATGAAAGTGAAATCGACTATTGACCCATCAGCCGCAGCGGACCCCGGAAGAAATACAGCAAGACCTTCATCGACAGCTCAGCCAAACCCTCAGCGACTCCTTCAAAAAACCTGATCCATCCAAAATAGATATTAAACGGTACCGCAAAATACGCTGGTTTTTTG
>JAGRCC010000279.1 GCA_020433785.1 Anaerolineae bacterium | reverse complement strand
CCCGGCAGGTGAGCCGCGCCGCCGGCGCCGGCGATAATGACCTCCAACCCGCGTAATTTGGCCGTTGAAGCGTATTCGACCATCATGCGCGGGGTGCGATGAGCCGATACCACTTTTTTCTCATACGGCACACCCAACTCGTCGAGTATCTCCAGCGCGCCTTGCATCGTTTCCAAGTCCGAAATGCTGCCCATAATGACCCCGACCAGCGGGTGATCGCTTGGCACGTCCACGCCTACCCCCACATCTCTTCGAAAATCAGCTTTTCCCGATCCTCATCAAAGAGCCATTCGGGGATATCAAGGGGATAGCGCCCGGAGAAACAGGCATCGCAGTGACCGTATCGAGTTGGCATATCTTGCTGTACGGCCGCGACCAAGCCCTCCATACTCAGATAGGCCAAACTATCGGCCTTGATATGGTCGCAGATTTCGGCCACCGAATGGCGATGGCCGATCAATTGGCTGCGCGTGGCCATATCGACCCCCATAAAGCAGGGGTGACGCACCGGCGGCGATGACACCCGCACGTGAACTTCCGCCGCGCCGCCATCACGCAGGAGCTGCACTAGGGGACCAACCGTGTTACCGCGCACAATCGAGTCATCCACCAGCACAATGCGTTTGCCTTCTAAATTAGCGGTCAAGGGATTGTACTTCAGCTTAACCCCCACCTGGCGCAGGCTATCATCCGGCTCGATGAATGTCCGGCCGATGTAGCGATTCTTGGTCAGCCCTTCGGTGTAGGGCAAGCCCGATTCCAGGCTAAAGCCGATGGCCGCCGGCGTAGCCGAGTCAGGTACGCCGACCACGATATCGGCCGGAGCGGGCGCCTCGCGGGCCAGTTGTCGCCCCATCCGCTGGCGCACGGTGTGGATCACCTGGCCTTCTAAAACCGAGTCGGGCCGGGCAAAGTAGACATACTCAAAAATGCATAAGGACTGTTTGACCGCCTCGCGGCCCTGAAAAGAGGTAACGCCCGACGCATCGAGACGAACAATTTCACCGGGGTTGAGTTCACGCCGGTAAATGGCCCCAATCGTCAGCAGCGCGCACGACTCAGAGGCGACGACGTAACCGCCGCCGGGTAGTTCGCCCAGACAGAGCGGCCGCAACCCGTACGGATCGCGCACAGCGTAAATCGCCTCACGGGTCAGAATCGCCATCGAGTAAGCCCCTTCCGACATCCGCATAAATGATTTAATACGGGCCACCCACCGATCCGGCTCATCTTTAATCTCGCTGGGGGTGTGGCCGTTGGTCCAGATGCCGGCCGGCGCCGCTAACATTTGGGTGATGACCTCAGTATCGGTGGTCGATGACAGACCGACGCCGCGCTCCAACAGCAGCTTGCGCAGTTCGAGCGCGTTGGTTAAGTTGCCATTGTGGGCTACACCCAGCGGACCGCGAATGGTTTCGATTAGATAAGGCTGCACGTTGCGCAGATGCGAGGAACCGGTCGTCGAGTAGCGATTGTGGCCGATAGCAAGATGCCCTTCAAGCGGCTTAAGGTTGTCTTCCTTAAATACTTGGGTTACCAACCCCATATCTTTATGAATGTAGGCCATCCGTCCATCGGAGGTGGCGATGCCGGCCCCTTCCTGGCCGCGGTGCTGCAAGGCATACAAGCCAAAAAAGGTAAGGCGAGCGACATCACGTTCCGGCGCGTAAATTCCTAAAACGCCACACTCCTCGTGCGGACTATCATCGAAAATATTTTCCGGCATAATTTTCTATCCTTCCTGGAACAGTACCCAACCAGATATTAATGGAACGCCGTATCCCGTAGATATTTTGGGGTTTTCGATTTCTCTACAGTGACGGGCGTCCGTACCAAAGAACCTTTGTAATTGTTATCGAAACCAGAGCGAGGCCTTGCTTGATCCGGCTAAGCCTCAACTCCAGCTAAAACCCATATTTTGCCAGATTACGGATGATCCGCTCGGCGGCCGGCTGCTCACCGGGCGCGAATGGCTCACCGGTCAGTTGCTCAAAGGCAGCGATATAACGGGCGGCGACTTCTGCCACAAACTCGTCGGGCATCGAGGGCGGGTTGCCGTCGCCGCGATACCCCTGATCAGCAAACCACTGGCGCAAATACTCCTTATCAAAATGCTCCGGGTCTCGGTGCGAACCATACGACTCACCCACCCAGTAACGGCTGGAGTCGGGCGTATGCAGTTCGTCGATCAGTGCCAACTGCCCGTCGATCAAGCCAAACTCATATTTGGTGTCTACTAAAATCAGGCCGGCCTGCCGGGCGACCTCCTGCCCACGGGCGAATAAAGCCAACGCAGCCTGCTCAACCGCCTGCCACAACGCCGGTTCGACCAGGCCATGTTCGATGATTTCGGCGCGGGTGATCCGTTCGTCATGGCCACCCTCAACGGCTTTGGTGGTGGGGGTGATGATGGGGTGGGGTAGCGGATCGTTTTTGAGCAGCCCGTCGGGGAGCGCAATGCCGTAGGGCCGGCGGTCGCCTTGAGCGTAGAGCGACCACAGCGAGGTTTTAGTGACGCCGGTAATGTAGCCGCGCACTACCACTTCGACCGGCAGCGGCTCGGCCTCGCGGCCAATGGTGACGTTCGGGTCAGGGACAGCGATCACGTGATTATCGACGATGTCGCGAGTCTGATCGAACCACCAGGCGCTGAGCTGGTTGAGGACCTGCCCCTTGAACGGGATAACCCCTAACACCCGGTCGAAGGCCGAAACACGGTCAGTGGTAATCAAAACCCGCTGTCCATCAACCCGGTAATTGTCTCGAACTTTGCCCGGCTGTTTGGGGCCAAACTGCGGGAGAGTGACCTCATTTAGGGCTAACGGTATGGCGGTCAGTAATTCTTGATGGGTTAACATTAGGCGTGTCTCACCCCGTTCTCAAATAATCGCAAGCCGATCTGCCCGCCTTCACCCCGATGGCGGCGCGGGTGCTGCCACGGAAAAACGTGATCTTCGGGGTGGGGCATAAGCCCCAGCACATTGCCGGCCGGGTTGCACAATCCGGCAATCGCTCCTGCCGAGCCATTAGGATTGGCCGGATAAGCGCCCGGTGAACCATCGGCGTCAATATAAGTCAGGGCATTGAGGTTTTGAGACTGCACCGTAGCCAGAGTTTCATCGTCACAAACGGCAATGCGGCCCTCGCCGTGAGCGACCGGACAATAAATTGGCTCGGTTAGCCCGGCGGTGAAGAGGCTAGGGCTGGCGGGGTTAGGCTGCAAATAAACCCAGCGACATTCGAAGTGGGCCAGTTCGTTGTGGGCCAGCGTCACCGAGCGCTGGGTCGTCCCATCGAATGTGACGCCCGGCAGCAGCCCGGCTTTGACCAACACTTGAAAGCCGTTGCAAATGCCTAACACCGGCCGGCCGCTTTCGACAAAGCGAGCCAAATCATCCCCCAGGCGATATTTAAGATCAAGTGACCACAACGTGCCCGCACCCAGATCATCGCCGTAGGAAAAGCCGCCCGGCACGACGAACATAGGGTAGTCCAGCAGTCGCCGCTCACCGGCCAGCAGTTGATTGACATGCACAATCTCCGGATCGGCGCCGGCTAATTGGCAAGCGAGCGCCGCCTCTCGATCGCGATTAGTGCCGTTAGCATGGAGAACCAGGACCTTGGGCCGTTTTTTGAGTTGGGCAGTTGGGGTGGTGAAAGTTTGGGAATCGAGGGGTGGGGGCATTGGGATGTTGGGCGTTGGAGTGGTGGGTTCGGAGCCGCGCCAGCTTGTTTCGAGCGCAGCGATATCAATTTCGATGAGGGGTTGGCCGTTATGCCCCTTGAGGGTGAGGGTGGGGGTAGCGGTGACATAGCCAATTTGGGTTAGGGGGACATTGACCAAAATTTTCTCTAGAGTCTGGGCATCCTCGGGGCGAACTTCAATAATGAAGCGGTTGAGCGACTCGGAGAACAGCATGGCGACGTCCGATAAATCGAGCGCTCCGGCCAGGCTGGTCAGGCTGACCTCTGCGCCTAAACGACCAGCCAGGCTCATTTCGGCTATGGCTACTGCCAGCCCGCCTTCGGAACAGTCGTGGCAGGTTTGGATCAGGTTAACGGCCATCGCTTGGTGGATGGCTTGCAAACGGGCAAGAGCGTTGGCAACGGGCTGAGGTGGTTGTAGTTCAGCGGGGGTCGGCGTCGCCTCGCTCAGCAAGTGGTATAGACTGCCGCCCAACTCAGGCCGGGTATCGCCGATGAGGTAGAGTAGGTTGCCCGCCTGCTTAAGATCCATCGTGACGGTTTTCGATACATCCGGGACTAATCCCACAGCGGAAATGAGCAGCGTACCAGGGATAGCGTGTTTTTGCCCGTCGGCGCCCAAGTACTCGTTGTTAAGGCTGTCTTTGCCGGAGATAAAAGGCACCTCATAAGCCAGAGCAGCATCGTAACAGCCCTGCGCGCACCGTACTAAACTCCCCAGTCGATCCGGTAGGTTGGGGTTACCCCAACAAAAATTATCGAGAATAGCGACTTGGCTGGGATTAGCGCCGACGGCCACCAGATTCCGCATAGCTTCGTCAACGGCTGCCCAGGCCATAGCATAGGGGTCTAGTTCACCATAGGCCGGGCAGACACCGGCTGAGAGGGCGACTCCCCGTGGCGCAGCTGGCCCTGCACTACCCTGTACGTCAAGGGGAACCAGCACAGTCGCATCGCCGGGGCCGTGGTTATCGACGCCGACCAGCGGTTTAACAGCGGTTCCACCCTGAACTTCGTGATCATAGCGGCGGATGACTGCTTCTTTACTGCGCACGTTAGGATGCGCCAGCATCGCCAGTAGAGTCTCCGTCAAATTGCCAGGTGTCGTTTTAACCGGGGCGGGTGCGGCTTCCAATTGAGGTGGCGTCCACATCGCTTCCAGAGTACCCAACGGCAGGCCATCGTGCAGAAAATCGAGCGCCAGATCGCCGACTTGCTGTTCGTTGTAGAACAACTGCAACCGGCCGGTCGATTCAAATTGCCCAATGGCGACGGCCTCGACATCTTGCCCAACGCAAATTTCTTGAAAGCGCGGCCAGTTGTCCGGCGCAACGGCGAAGACCATACGCTCTTGGGCCTCGCTCAGCCAAATTTCCCAGGGGATCAAGCCGGGATATTTGAGCGGTACGGTTTCGAGCTGCACCTGCGCGCCCAGTCCCTCGGACATCTCACCTACGGCGGAGGACAATCCGCCCGCTCCGCAGTCGGTGACGGCGTGATACAACTGCTCGTCGCGGGCGCGCAGCACCACTTCGAGCACCTGCTTTTCGTGAATCGGATGGCCGATTTGGACGGCGCTGCCGGCAATTTGGCCGGTGGTCTGATCCATCTCCATGCTAGAGAAAGTCGCCCCGCGCAGGCCATCTCGCCCGGTTCGTCCGCCGATGACCACAATCAAATCGCCGGGCTCGGCTCCGGTGGGGTGGCTGTTGTGCGGCAGCAGCCCCAAACAGCCGCAAAAGACGAGCGGATTGGCGGTGTAACCGGGATGATACAAGATCGCGCCATTAACGGTGGGAATACCCATTTTGTTGCCGTAATCTTCGACACCGTGAATGACCCCATCGGCGATGCGGCGGGGATGGAGCACTCCGGCCGGCAGGTCGTCGTGGGCCAAATCGGGCGGGCCAAAGCACAGCACATCGGTGTTGGCGATAGGCCGGGCGCTGACGCCCAGGATATCGCGCACCACACCGCCAACCCCCGTATTGGCCCCACCAAACGGTTCCAACGCCGACGGGTGGTTATGCGTCTCCACTTTAAAGGCCAGGTCCCAGGTGTCGTCAAAGGCAATAATGCCGGCGTTGTCAACAAAAGTGGAGCGAATCCACGGCTTGGCTAAGCGGTCGGTGGCAGCCCGGATATAACTTTTCAACAGGCCGTTGATCATCTGCGTTTCCGCCGGTGAGGTGGGGGCCGCGCCAGGTCGAGGGCCGGTGTAGGTAATTGTGGCCCTAAATGTTTTGTGAACGCAGTGTTCGCTCCAGGTTTGGGCCAGCATCTCCAGTTCGACATCGGTAGGATTGCGGTCTTCTTGCTGATAGTAGGCCCGGACCGCTTGCATTTCGGCCAAGTTCAGGGCCAACCGGCGCGTAGTGCTGATAGCCAGCAAATCGTCATCGGCGGCATCGCGGAGGGGGATGACTTCGACCAATTGGCCGGGCGACTCGGTGGGGACAAACGGGGCGGTGATCGGCCGGTTGAGGGCCACCCGCTGAATGACCGGATTGGAAAAAATCTCGACAGCCAGCCGGTGCAGAGCCGGATCGGTCAGCGGGCCATCAAGCCAATAACGCTGGCCGGTGGCCGCCTGGGTCAGGTTGGTCAAACCGAGCAAATGCGCCGCGCGGACCAAATTCTCGGCGGCCGGGTCAGTGACGCCCGGCAGCAGGGTCACTTCAATAAAATGGTCAGCCGCGATAGATGACTCGGCCGCCTGACCTGGCTCGACCAGCCGGAATGTTTCGGTGACCGGATCGGCCAACAAGGTTTGAGCCAACCGATCCAGATCGGCCCGACTCAGTTGGCCCTGAACAAAAAACAAATTCTCCTTAACGCAGCGCTGCAGGTCGGTTAGACCTAACTGGTGAGCGGCGTTGACTAAGCCATCGTTGGCCGGCTCGGCCACAGAACGCGGCCTCACTTCTATCCGAAAAATCGAATTTTCCATATTTGAAATGTTCATGAATGCCTCTGATAAATGGGGCCGATAAAAAAATCAACTCCCGTTACCCAAGCATTCAACGGGAGCTGTCGATGGTCTATTGAAGGGAAAGTCGCGAAACTTTACGTCGCTTTGTCCCTATAGTGACTATTTTTCGCTGATTTAATGGGTGTGGAGACACCTGACTATCCTACTGGTCTGACAATTGAAAAATCTACTTCCATTGTACTAAAAAGAGTGTCCATGTCAATTTTCCCGTACTATCGGCAGTTGTGTCCAATCGATTGAAAATTGGGTTGAATCTAGTAAATATATGTAATCGCTTACAATCTGCATACTACAACACACCCCACAAGACTATTGTCTATACGCAATAGTTTTTCGATGTCAGAATTCACTTTACAAAACAGCGATCATTACCGCCAAATTCGAGAACAATTTAGCGGTATTTTCAAACTAAACCTTAAGAAGCGGAATTCCCTCTTGACAAATTTACTGTAATCGATTACAATTATTTGTAATCGATTACAACAATGTAGTGATTGTCAAAAGGCCAAAAATGGACGATGCAGCCCGAACTAAAGACCAACTGATCGAAGAATTAATCTGGCTGCGCCGGCGAGTGGCAGATTTGGAAGCCGGGGAAATTGAACGCGCCCGAGCCGAAGCAGAACTCAAACAACAAAATGCCGCGTTGGCCGCGCTGAATGCGATGGCCGTTATTGTCAGCCAATCCTTAAACTTAGAACAAATTGTCATGGCTGCTCTGGAAAAAACCATCGAGATAACCGGGGCACTTGCCGGAATGGTTCAACTTGCCGATAATGAGGGCCTCCAGCATAAAGAAACAGAAGAAATAGTCGTCAGATCGGGTTACACCTCGGACGAGACCATCGAGTCCAATCATTGGACCGGCTTAGAGATCCCGGTTATCGCTCAAGAGCAAAGTCTGGGCCGGCTGGTGGTTTTTAAACCTACCGCGCAGAGCTGGCAGGATCAGGATGTGAAGTTGCTGACTGCGATTGGCTATGAGTTGGGCGTTGGTATTTCCAAGGCGCGCCTATTTGAAGCCATGGAGCGGCAGAGCAGCCAACTGCGAGTACTGAGCCAGCGTTTGGTCGAGGCAGAAGAGGCGGAACGGCGTCGTTTGGCCCGGGAATTACATGATCAGGTCGGGCAAAGTTTGACCGCGATGGGCATCAATTTGGATATTTTGAGCAAATTACTGCCTGACGATATCCCTCAGCCAATCATGTCCCGCCTGGATGATATGCGCACGCTGGTGAGTCGAACCAATAAACGGGTCCGTGAGGTCATGGTCAATTTGCGGCCGGAGATGTTGGATGATTACGGTATCTTAGCCGCGCTGCGCTGGTCGGCCGAACGGTTTACCAACCGCACCGGTATCCCGGTGCAGGTCGATGGCGAGGAAGCTGAGAGCCGGCTGTCGATTCAAGTTGAGAATGTGCTGTATCGAGTGGCTCAAGAGGCTTTGACCAATGTGGCTAAACATGCTCAGGCCACTCAGGTAACGATCAGTCTGACACTTGACGCCAGTCGTGTCCAGATGATCGTCAGCGATAACGGGATCGGGTTTAGCCCGACCGAACCATCACCCTCGACCGAGACTCGCCGGTGGGGAACGGCCATCATGGCAGAGCGAGTTGAGGGGGTCAACGGCCGCTTTAGCCTTCAATCAGTCTCGGGCCAGGGCACACAAATTATAGTGGAGGTACCGCGATGAGTATCAGAGTTTTGTTGGTTGACGACCACGCGACCATTCGGGAAGGTCTATGTTATCTGTTGAATGCGCAGGATAATATTAAAGTGGTCGGTACAGCAGCAAACGGGCGCGAGGCTATCCACAAGGTAGAACAGTGCCGCCCCGATGTGGTGGTGATGGATATCGCCATGCCCCAACTAAACGGCATCGATGCAACCGGTTACCTCAAAGCACAATGCCCCCATCTCAAAGTTATCATTCTGTCAATGCACGCTTCGAGCGAGCAAATTTATCGCGCTTTACATGCCGGGGCCATGGGCTACTTGTTAAAAGAGTCGGCGGGGCTTGAGGTGGCTGAAGCCGTGCGGGCCGTTTATGCCGGCCAGCGCTACCTGAGTGCGGATGTTTCAGACAAATTGATTGACGAATATATAGCACAGCGCGCACTTGACAGCGCTCGCAGCCCCTTGACTCAGCTCAGCCCCCGCGAGCGAGAAGTATTACAACTGGTGGTGGAGGGTTACTCCAGTCCCGATATCGCCACGGCATTGCACCTTTCAACTCGTAGTATCGAGACCTATCGCCATCGCCTCATGCAAAAGCTAGATATCCACAATTTACCCGACCTGGTTAAGTTTGCCATCAATCACGGGTTAACCCCGCTTGAGCCATATCCGCCGTCACCCTTAACCTGTCAAGAAAGCAACTAGGCTCCGGACAGCCGACGGCCGACCGTTGCCCGTCGAACTTCGACGAGCAGCCTGTTTTTCCAGCGGTCTGCGGTCAATGAGCAGTGGTCCATCGACTTAAGCACAATTCTCAAGACTCAGATAGGATCAAATCAAAAGAGCTTTAGGAGAGGAACTATTAAAATGTCGTACTTTTCGCCGTTTAACTGTCGTAGATCCGCTACAGACAGATTATCGCTTCTGAGTCATAATTCAAGCATACAAGGTCGATCTCCCGCTAGAAAAGACTTGGTTCACTTCTTTCGCCGTCCTCTCCCAGCGTTTTATTCTTTATTTAATCGAAGCAAATAGAAGAAGAGACAATGTTGTCACTATTTATTACCACGCAACCTCCAGCCAATGTATGGCCATGCCCTGGTCGGATCAGCGGTTGCCTGCTTCCAGCTAACCCCGATCATTTACCGATTGAACTGATTTCACGGGTTCAGCCAGGAGCAGCCCCAACATCCTGTCTCAATGGATTCTCCGTCTCCCTAGTTAACCCTGAAGCGGACAGATCGCTTCAATTAAACCTCTTTAAAAATAAGCCAACTAAAAATAAAAGCCTTAGCGACTACAGGTCACCTCATGGTAAGCGCGACAGCTTACCGGTAGGGCCGGTTAGCCGATCCTTTAGTTATGAAAGGGCACCGGAAGATGGATGAAATTCTGGTTATCGGCGAACACGAACTTGTCCGCAAAGCGATTTGTGAGCGATTAAAGATGGTCTTTCCCGCTTATCACATTTTGGGCGCAACGGCCGGGGAGGAAGCCATCGATCCGGTTTTACAGCAGCCCGTTAGTCTGGTGGTCATCGACATCGACCCGCCCACCATCGACCGCTTAAAGCTGGTGCGTCATATCAAATCAGTCCGCCCCAAAACACCGATTGTGGTCTGGTCTGTTCATGATTGGGAAAACTATCGGACCGATGCGCTAGCCGCCGGTGCGGCGGCTTATGTATCAAAACGGGAGCCACACGACAAGCTCTTGGCCATCATGGTCAAGCTGCTATCGACCGATGAAACCGAATCCCCTCCGTGGCGCCCTGACAAAGAAGGAGGTAACTCACCCACGGCAATATAAAGAACTGAGGTTAAACCCGCATTTTAGTTCGTAGTAAGCCCTTTAGGGCTGAGGTATCGCTCACGTGATTATTACGGGCTTTTATTTACAAAGGAGTGAAAATTATGCAGCTAGAGAGTAGTAATGTTCAGCTTCAAACCAGGGTTGCCAACAAAGCCGAGGCAATCCGAGAGGTAGCCAATTTGCTGGTTAACAGCCAGTACATTAAAGAAGGCTACATTAAAAGTATGATGGCCCGGGAACAGGTGGCCAACACCTACCTGGGCAGCGGGGTGGCCATTCCCCACGGCCTGCCCAAGGATCGTGAAATGATCCTGAAGACCGGTATCGCCGTGCTGCAAGTCCCTGAAGGGGTGGAGTGGAACACCGGCGAAAGGGTCAATCTGGTCGTTGGCATCGCGGCTAAGTCCGATGAACACCTTCAGGTGCTGACTAATTTGACCCGGGTGTTAGGCGATGAAGCCACCCTCAGCCGCCTGCGCACCACCACCGACAAAAATGAGATTATCACCCATCTATCCGGCGCTAAAGCCAAAGCGGCCGGTCGTCCGGCCTCTGGGGCGAAACTGGCCGAATTCCCCAATTTCGTCGAAGCCACGGTGATTGGCAGCCATGGTCTCCACGCCCGGCCGGCCACCAATTTTGTCGAACTGGCCAAAGAGTATCAATCTGAAGTTCATGTGGGGTACAAAGACCAAGTCGGCAACGGCAAAAGTCTGGTTTCGCTCCTGAATTTGGGGGTTGAAGGGGGCGGCCTCATTAAGATTATGGCCAAAGGCCCCGATGAAGACGCGGCCCTTAAGGCTTTAAAGGCTGCGGTTGACAGCGGCCTGGGCGACGAAGAAGAGGAAGTGCCGGAGGTCTCTTACGTCCATGGCTGGAAGCCGGTGGATGTGGCCGAGACTATCCCTGGCATGTCGGCGTCACCGGGGCTGGCTATCGGTCCGGTCCGGCAGTACATCCATCGTAAAATTGTGGTTGAGGTCACGGCCAAAGACCCGGCCGCCGAAGAACTCAAACTCCATCAGGCCATCGCTGCCGCTCACGTTGAGCTGGAGCAGCTCTATGAAGATGTCAAAGCCCGATCCGGCGCCGGTAAAGCGGCCATCTTCCGGGCCCACGCCGAGTTTCTCAACGACGACGAATTAGTGGACGAGACAATGGCTTACGTTAGAAAAGGCCACAGCGCCGGTTGGTCGTGGCAAAAAGTCATCGGCGAGCGCGTCGAGACGATGCAGAATGTAGGCGATCCGGTCATCGCCGGCCGCGCTGTAGACCTGGGGGATGTCGGCAACCGCGTTCTCAAACTGCTGGCCGGGGCGGTGGATGACGAACCCTTTATTCCTGAAGAGCCGGTCATCTTAATTGCCGAAGATCTGACCCCCTCCGATACGGCCAGTCTGGACCCGGCCAAGATTTTAGGTTTTTGTACCGCCAGCGGCGGCCCAACCTCGCATACGGCCATCATCGCCCGGTCGCTCGATATTCCGGCGATTGTCGGCACCGGGCCGGCCATCTTGCACCAACCGGATGGCGTGCTGGCTATTCTGGATGGCGACGGCGGCAACCTCTATCTAAAACCCAGCAAGGATGACGTCGAGTCGGCCCGGCAAGTACAGGTGGTCCTACAAGAGATGCGGGACGCCGAATATAGTACCCGCTACGAACCGGCCTTAACCCCCGACGGTCACCGGGTTGAGATCGTGGCCAACATCGGCAAAGCGAGTGAGGCCGCTCAGGCCGTGGAAGCCGGTGGCGAAGGCGTCGGCCTGATGCGCACCGAATTCCTGTTCCTGGACCGGGATGATCCGCCCACCGAAGATGAGCAGTTCGAGGCCTACTCGGAAATGGTCAAGTCTTTAGCTGGCCTGCCGCTCATTATTCGGACGCTGGATATTGGGGGCGACAAAGAGGTGCCTTATCTGAATCTACCGGCTGAGGCCAATCCGTTCCTGGGCGTGCGAGGCGTCCGGCTCTGTCTAACTCGACCCGATCTATTTATGCCCCAACTCCGGGCGATCTTTCGGGCGTCCAAACACGGTCACATCAAAATTATGTTCCCGATGGTCTCGACGGTAGAGGATTTTACGGCGGCTCAAGATTTCGCCGAGATGGCCCGCCAGGAAGTGGGGGCTGAGCCGGTTGAAATGGGCATGATGATCGAAGTTCCGTCGGCCGTGGTCATGGCCCGTGAGTTAGCCGAAAAAGCCGATTTCTTCTCCATCGGCACCAACGACTTGACGCAATACACGCTGGCGGTGGATCGCCAACACCCCGAACTAGCGGCGCAAGCGGATAGCCTGCATCCGGCGGTGCTGAATC
>JAGRCC010000278.1 GCA_020433785.1 Anaerolineae bacterium | reverse complement strand
ACCCGGTCGGCGCCTAAATCTTTACTGCACATAGCAATATAAGCGCCCCCGTAGGCTTTACGCAAAATAACGGTGAGCAGCGGCACAGTGGCAGATGAGTAGGCAAACAAGACCTTGGCCCCGTGGCGAATAATCCCGCTGTGCTCTTGCTGCACACCCGGCATATAACCCGGCACATCGACAAATGTAATTAGTGGAATGTTGTAGGTATTGCAGAAGCGAACAAAGCCGGCAATTTTATCCGAGGCGTTGACATCTAAGACCCCGGCCATAAAGTTGGGCTGGTTGGCCACAATACCCACGGTGTGACCGTTCAAACGAGCAAAACCAACAACCACGTTAGCAGCATAGAGTTCCTGCACTTCCAGGAAATCGCCGTCATCAAAGATCAGTTTGATCACCTCTTTGACATCATAAGGTTGAGTAGTGCCGTCTGGGATGACCGAATTAAGCGCGGGGACGGGGGAAATATCCAGATGGCCGGTGCCGTAATCGGGTGGATCTTCCAGGTTATTGGCCGGCAAGAAGCTGAGCAGCTTTTTGCAGATTTGAATAGCATGTTCGTCGTTTTCGGCCAAGAAATGGACATTGCCACTCTTGGACATCTGGGCGATGGCCCCCCCCAGGTCTTCGCCGGAGATTTGCTCACCGGTCACCTGACGAATCACTTGCGGGCCGGTAATAAACAGTTCCGCACCCTTCACCATAATGATGAAGTCCATGAGCGCCGGTGAGTAAGCCGCGCCCCCGGCGCACGGGCCGGCGATAACGGCAATTTGCGGAATAACCCCGGATCCGAGTACGTTCCGATAAAAAATGCGGGCGTAACCACTTAGCGCCCCAACACTTTCCTGAATCCGGGCGCCGCCGCTGTCGTTGATGATGACGACCGGCGAACCGGTTTTAAGAGCCATATCTTGAATCTGGCAGATTTTATCGGCGTGCATCTCCCCGACCGTACCGCCGGACACGGTAAAATCCTGCGAGGCAACACAAATCTGGCGGCCTTCCACCGTCCCTACGCCGGTGACGACCCCTTCAGCCGGCATGGTCTTCTTGTCCATGCCAAAATGGGTGGCTCGGTGCCGGGTAAAAAGGTGCATCTCCTGAAAGGTGTCCGGATCGGTCAGCGCAGCAATTCGCTCGCGGGCAGTCAATCGCCCTTTCTCGTGCTGCTTCTTCATCCGATCCTCGCCGCCACCTTTCTGGAGATCGGCTTTTTTGGCACGCAAATCCTTGATTTTGTCTAACGTGGTTGACATTGATCCTCCTCTATATTTTTTATACCGTTTGAAATGGGTTCGAGTTCAAGAATTTACTAAAGTTGTTCACTGTAACGCTTGCAAACAGAATGATAGGCTGTCTCGTAAATTCTCTTTTAGCTTCGACTCGTCGTCGGCCTGTAAACTCGTGGGGTTAAGCTCCAGCGAGATTAACCCTGAAAACGCTTGCTTTTTTAACCGCTTGAGCAAATCAGTTAAAGGTAGAAAACCGTCTTTGGGCAGTTGATGTTCCTTTCCGTTAAAGTTTGATAGATGAATGTGGGCCACTCGCGGCTCGACTTTTTGAAAAAAAGCCAGCAAATCGGTTCGACGAGTTCCCACGTGAGTGGTATCAAAAGTCAGGTACTGAAACTGATTGAGTGTGTCCGGGTCATGATAGTGATGTGGCTCCATCCGAACAGGGCCAAACCAGCGACACGGCATGTTTTCGACCGCGATTTTGACCGTCATTTTCGACTGAAACTCGGCCAGATCATAACGCAGCCAATGACCTAACTGGCCCTCGCCCACCACCGGCAGCGGCAGCGATAATTTACGACTGCGGTCCGGCACCGTTACCAGCCCTTGCAGCCTGAGCCAGCGACCCGGCGGGTGAACGATAACCGTCTGCGCCCCCAGCGTCTCGGCCAGACGGACGCTGGCTTTGATACTGTCGATGGGGTCGCTGGGCCAATCGGCCAAAAAGGATTTTCTGAAAGGACTGTGGACGGCCAGAATCGGTAAGTCATAGCGAGCCATACACTGCTGCAAATGACCGGGCGTATAGGTTTCGCGCCGCCAATCGACCATTAGCTCGACCCCGTCGAAGCCGGTTTCTTTGGCCAGACTCATGGCCGTATCGACATCAAAGTTAAAGAGCGAGCCTGTCGACAGGATGATCGGAATCGTCATCTAAACAGAAAATACCATATGGCCGCAATGACCGACATCAGGGCACACCCGACGACAAAAAACTGCAAGCCGCAAGCGATGGGCGCGTAGCGCATCTCAAATTGTCGTTCGTCAACGCCTA
>JAGRCC010000277.1 GCA_020433785.1 Anaerolineae bacterium | reverse complement strand
GCCTCTTTTAAATATTTTCTGGCCTGTTTATAATCCCCTTGACGAGATAAGGTCACCCCGTAGTAAGTAAAGGCATATCCCAGCGCCCAAGTGTCATCGAGTTCCCGCAAAATGGTCACCGCCCTATCTAGATAATCAAGGGCTTGGTCATATTCTTCTAACACACAATAAAGAAATCCCAAATGATATAAACTCTGCGCCTCATAGCGGCGATCCTCAACAGCCTCATAGGTGGCCAGTGCTTGTTTAAATAACCCCTCAGCCACGGCGTAATTGCCCAATGTCCGGTGGAGCTGGCCTAAATTGAGCTGGGCCAACGCGGCCCCGCTGCGATCACCGATCGTCTGCTGGAGGTTCAAGGCTTCGTGATAGGCGTTCAGCGCCAACTGGTATCGGCCCATACTATAATGAATTTGTCCGACGTTGCTCAAGCTGTTGCCCAACCCAACCTGATCCCCCAAGACCCGCCATAAATCAATGGCCTCCTGGAAAAAATAGAGCGATACTTCATAGTCGGCTTGATAGCGGGCCACAATGCCTAAGCTGTTTAAACAATCGGCCTGAGCGCTCTTATCCTGGAGTTTCTGGGCAATATGCAGCGCCCGCTGCAAATAGTTATCGGCGGTTTTGTAATTGCCACGCACGTAGAGCAATTTGCCCCACAAATTGTACCCTTCACCTACCACCTTTTCCGCGCCGGCTTTTTCCGCCATTTGCACTGAGCGTTCAATCAACTCCAAACCCGAGTCGTAATCGCCACTGGTCGAGTACATTTGAGCCCATTGCTTGGCTGCCAGAGCCCGCCGGTAATCATCCTGAAGCGCTTCCGACAGCACACCCAAGGCATCTAAATCTTCAAGCTCCGAATTTCGCTGCCCGATGAGATTGTACAACTTGGTCCGTTCAAATAACACGTCCCAATACTCAATCGAGATAATTCCGGCGGCCAGATTCTCCTGACGGGGGAGGGTGGTTAGATAATTTAATATTTCGGTGTAGTAGTTAATCGCCGCATAATTGGCATACTCCCGCCGAGCTTTATCACCCGCGGCCTTGAGATAGTGCAGCGCTTTTTGCCAGTCGCCGCTGCGGCTGTAATGAAAAGCCAGCCGCTCAACTTCGTCCGGCATCAATTCTTCCAGCGTCTCACCCACAAGTTTGTGCAGCTGCCGCCGCTGAACCGAAAGCAGTCCTTCGTAGACGACTTCCTGCACAATCACATTCCGAAAATCATACTCCCACTTGGGGGCCGGGGCTTCCAGCCGAATCAGCTTCTCGTGTTCTAATTTGGTCAGTTGCGACGACAGGGAATTGGAAGTATGGTTGGCCGGATGCACCGCCGACAGCAGCGAACGCTGAAACCGGGTGCCGATGACCGACGCAATTTTTAGCGTCAACTTTTCCGACTCGGCCAGCCGGTCGATCCGGTTGAGAATGACATCTTGCACCGTTTCAGGCAGGTTAAGGGAATTCAACAGATCAGACAGCGCATGGCGATGCTCGTTGACGCTGTTCAAAATGGCGCCGGTAATCTCCTGAATGAAAAAGGGGTTCCCCTGGCCTCGGCTCAACAAAATATCCTGGGCTTCTTTAGTTAGCTCGACATCCTCAAACAAGAGCTTGATAAAAGCCAAGCTTTCCTGGGTTGAGAGCGGTTCTAAATTGATGACATCGGTATAAGGCAGCTCATCGAAATCCGCCAGTAGATTAGCGTCCCCCATCGGCCGGTGAACCATGACCAGCAGCAGCGCGGTATCGGTCATTTTACGGGCCAGATAGGTGGCCAGCGCCAGCGACAGCTCGTCCGCCCAATGGACATCTTCCAGTAAGACCAGCACCGGACGGCGTTTGGCTTCACGCCGCAGCAGCGCTTCGATCAAAGCAAACGTATTATTCCGGCGCAGTTGGCCTGAAATGCTCAGGGTAAATTCGTTTTCCGGGGCTTCCAAACCCAACACATCGGCCAGCAGGGGCAGGCGATTGGCCCAATAATCAGGCTGGTCAGGGGGATCTTCCAAATCGGCGATGCCGGTGGCCAAACGGGCTAACTGTCGCTGGGGCGATAGCGTGGGATTTAAGCCGTAGATGGCCAGTAAAACCTCGCGCCAGACGCGATAAGGGATTTGGCGGTTATAACTGATGCAGCGACCGCCATAGCTCACCCCACCCGCCATGAGCCACTCGCGTAGCATTTCTGAGGCTAGCCGGCTTTTGCCAATGCCTAATTCGCCTCTGATAAACAGGACTTGCATGTGACTTAAACGAGCCTTACCCGCGATGAGCCGGGTCTGTTCCAGTTCGGTCCGGCGGCCAATCAAGCTATCTTCTCGCAGCAGATACCGCATGACAAACTCTTCTTTATCGCCTTGCTCACCTTTGACCAGATAAGCCGTTTGCATTTGGGCTTTCCCTTTAACCGCAATCCGGCCCAAATGTTCCGTTTGGAAGCGATTGTTGGCCCGCTCTTTGACCCGCTCGCTAATAATGATCGTGTCGTTATGGCCATACTGCATAAATCGAGCGGCCAGGTTCACCTCGTCGCCGATGACGGTATACTCCTGACGATCCGGCGATCCAACCGGACCGGCGAACATCGTCCCTTCGGTAATGCCGATCACGACCGCCAGATCTTGCTGCTGAGCTACGGTCTGCAGCTCCAAAGCAAAAGCGATGGCTCTGGTAGGGTCATCCTCATGAGAGAAGGGGGGCGCGCCGAAAAGCAGCAGCAAAACGGTGCCTTTGTCATCCACCGAAACTTTGTTCAGCGATCCCTCAAATCGATACAGTAACTTTTGGCCGACTTTGAGAAACTGCTGCAACCGCTCAGCGGCGTTGGGCGCATCGTAATCGATACCGCCGACGCTGACAAAGGCAATGGTCATCCGGCGCAGTTCGGCCAGCCAATCCGGCTGTTCATTAAGCCGTACCTTGATGGCTCCCGGGACATACAAGCTCAGTGATTTTGCGGCTGACTGCCGTTGATCGAGGGAAAGCTGACTCCAGTCAAGGATTTGGGGGGGTAAGGGGGGCAGTGGCTCAGTTACGTCCAGCAACCGGACAAAGCCCTCAGTTTCATCAATCATCAGGCCTTGTAGAAACGGGGCGGCTTGATGCCAGGCCGCCGGACTGAGCACAATCTGACCGGGTTTGGCCCGACGCTCGGCCATCACCATCTGGATCAGCGGCTCGCCGCCGACCACATATTCCCACCGATCCAACTCGCCGCCCACACTGCATTCTAAAACTTGGCCAACGCCGATCCCCACCGTCATCGACAGCGACGCGCTGCCGCGTGAGGTGATGACCGTGGCAAAATCCTTCATTTTGGCCTGCATCGCCAAGGCGCATTCGCTGGCCTGGCGGGTGGCCGTCGCCAGATCGACCTCTTCCGCCGGAAATAGGATGGTTAAGGCATCGCCGGAGAATTTGACCACCTGACCGTTGTACGTCTGGCTGATTTTAATCATTTCGGTGAAATAGGCGTTGATCAGCGCGGTGAGTTCTTCGGCGCCGGTGGTAATTAAATGGGCTAGATCATCGTTGATTGAGGCAGCGGCTTCACTAAGCAGTTCGGTCAGTTTGGTGAAGCCGGCAATATCGCTGAAGAGGATGGCGGCGTTGAAGCAACGCGAGGTGCCCCCTTCCAAAAAATTGTCAGGCTTAGAGTGGATTGCATGAGCGATAGGGGTTGGCACGTAGGATGCCAGTTGGTCTAACAAAGCCGGTGACGCCATAATTACAATCTTAACCGGAAAGGCTTATATGTCAATGGGTTAGAAGTAATGAACCGTTTTTGTGACGAAGCAAAACGAGGCTGAACGAGAGCGATACTATCGCTGATAGTTAGCGCAAACGGGCTGAAATTGTGGCACTGCCCAAAAAGATCAGCATTCCCGGAATAATCATGCCGAAAAAGTTGCCGGTTAGCAAGAATAAAAGTAAAAACGGCGCGGTTCCCAGAATGAGACAACCCACCACCACGTGTCGTAGATAGCGGGAACGGCGGCGGCCAACCCCCCAGCGCACGGCCTCGGCGATAAAGCCGGTCACGGCTGGCACCGCCACAAAGGCAATGATGATTTGTAAAAAGAAGAAGCCCATTTGCCCCAGAATAAAGGTGAACAAGGCGGCCGCAATCAACGACAACGGAAAAGCAATCACCGCAGCGATGACGTAATCCGTATTGCCGCCGGTGTAATATTTATCCTCCTGCTCTCGAATACATTCCGGGCAGCGAAAACCGACGGGGGTTCGTTTGGCGCATTTGGGGCAGATGAACCGGTTGCAGCGATTGCAGCGCAGCCCGGTTTCTACATCGGGGTGGCGATAACAAACGCCCAAACTGGCGTTGGCGGCGCGCTTTTCGGCCAGTTTTTGCTCAACCAAAGCCAGGCTGGCCTGCGCTTCATCATGATTGGGATCGAGTTCCAGGACTTTTTTAAAGTAGGTTTGTTTCTCATCCAGGTCATCGACTACCCCGGCCAAGCCTAACCAGGCCTGCGGGTTATCGGGGGTCTGTTCAGTAGCCAGGGATAACAGCCGGCGGGCATCTTCGATGTCGCCCACTCTAGCCGCCGCTAAACCTTGCTGAACCAAATCTTTGGTCGTCTCTGACATGCTTGCTTATCTCCAACCAAGGTAATTACTCAGGTGACTGGCACTTTTGCTCAAACAGAGAACATTGAGTGGTATCAAACGCTACAAATACCGCGATTAAGTGCCAGTCACCTCGCCTGCTGAGTAAACACCAATCAACTTTATTAGCGTTTCTTGGGATGAGGCCAGCCTAAACGCTGCATTAAACTTTGGTAAAAATAGTTTTTCTCGCGCAGCCGCAGAAATTGGGCTTGCCAGGGACCGGCTCTCATCACAATTTCATCGTCATGGGCTAACTCCACTTCGATCTGGCCGTCAACGGTCAAAACCGCTTTATGATCGGTCGAAACCTGAATCTGGACGGTAACGCCTTTAGACAACACCAAAGCGCGATCCAGACTGAGATGGGGAGCGATAGGCACCAGCAAAAAATTTTCAAGCTCCGGCGGTAAGATGGGCCCGCCGGCAGCCAACGCGTAGGCGGTCGAGCCGGTGGCGGTTGACACAATCAGACCATCGGCGATATACGTGGTCAGGAAGCCGCCGTCGATGTAGGTATCCAACCGGACCACCCGGGCCATTTGCCCCCGGCTGATGACCACCTCATTAAGCGCTTCATAGCGGTTGATAATTTGATCGTCGCGCCAGTGCTCGGCGTTGACGACCATCCGTTGTTCGATCCAATAGTAACCGCACAAGGCTTGCTTGACCAGATCAGGCCACTCGGCGGGCTGAACTTCGACCAAAAAGCCCAGATGGCCCATATTAATGCCTAAAATGGGGATATCGTGGTTGGCCGTAATGCGCGCCGCCCGCAGCATCGAACCGTCGCCGCCGATAACGATTAATAGATCGATAACGTCAACTCGATCACTAATGGCATCTTCGTCCGAACTGGAACTGACCCAGGCTGAGGCCCCCAAATGTTCCAGGAACTCTAAGATCTCGGCGGCCATGACCCGCGCCTCGGTTAGCTGCGGGTGGTAGAGCACGCCCACTTGAGTAAAAGCCAGTCGAGGCGGTTTGGATGCGCGGGCCATAGTTATAATCTTTCTGTGAGCCAGCCCACAACGCCGGTTAGATCGACCGAGGTTTGTTGGCTGTTGCCCATATCCCGGATCAGCGCCTGACCGGCGTTAATTTCATTTTCGCCTAAAATAAGGGCGAATTTGGCCTCGAGCCGATTGGCCGCCTTCAGTTGGGCCTTAAAGCTGCGGTCGCCCGGCGTAAACTGCGTGCCGATACCGGCCTCGCGCAGCGACTCAGCCAGCTTCAGCGCCGCCAATTTCGCCGCTTCCCCCAAATATGAGACCGTCACTTGGGGCAGCGGTTCCGGCGGCGGCGTAACGCCCAGGTGACTCAGCGCAATCACGAATCGCTCGATCCCCGAACCGAAGCCAATGCCGGGTGTAGGCTGCCCGCCTAACTCTTCGATTAAACCATCGTAACGCCCGCCGCCGCAAATGGTATCCTGGCTGCCCAGGCCATCGGCTTTGATTTCAAAGACGGTTTTGGTGTAGTAATCCAGGCCGCGCACAATCCGGTAATCGACAATGTAAGACCGGCCGATAGCTTCCAGGTAAGCCTTTAGCTTGGTAAAGTGCGTGTCGCACTCCTCGCATAAATGATCGGTAATGCGCGGTGCTTGCTCAAGCAGCGCTTGAGTGGCTTCTTCCTTACTATCCAGCATGCGCAGCGGATTTTTCTTGAGCCGCATTTTATCATCGGGAGGCAGTTTATCGGCAAATTGGGTAAAGTAATCGACCAAGGTTTGGATATAGGCCGGTTTACATTGAGGGCAGCCGGTGGAGTTGATGTACAACCGCAGCCCAAAAAAGCCGAGCGCCGTAAACAGATGCCAGGCCAGGCTGATCACCTCGACATCAACGGCCGGGTCTTGCTCGCCGATGACCTCGATATCGAACTGGTTGTGCTGCCGGTAGCGCC
>JAGRCC010000276.1 GCA_020433785.1 Anaerolineae bacterium | reverse complement strand
CCGCATGCTTCCCCGCCTACGCGAGGACAAGCTTAGCCGTCATCTATCTTTGTAGCCCCTGATGGCTGCCCGATAAAGACATTCGGGCATGACCGGCGATTTCCGTAAAAGTTTCGGTTTCAAACTAATCTCAGTATAGCAGTGAATTTTTTTTAATTCTGGCTCTTCCAGGTTATGATGTGCGAAATATGGTTATCGAAGAACACCTTCCCTTATTAGAAGACCTATTGGGCTTGTGGCAAACCAAAATTGGGCCTGATTATACGGGCTATAAAAATCATGTTTATCGCATGGTTAATTTCTGCTTTGCTTTGCACAACGGCAACGTTGAAGCGCGACAGAAGATTATTATCGCCGGCTGCTTTCACGACCTGGGAATTTGGGCGAGTGATACCTTTGATTACCTGCCGCCGTCGATAGCGCTGGCCAAAGCGTATTTAGAAGAGAACCAGCAGGCAGCGTGGATACCTGAAATCGAGCTGATGATTAGTGAGCACCACAAGCTCAGACGATATCGAGATGCCCGCTACCCGCTGGTTGAGGTGTTCCGCCAGGGCGATCTGGTGGATTTCTCGTTGGGGCTGGTAACCTGCGGCTTACCCCGGTCTGATATTAGCAGCGTCAAGCGCCGCTGGCCCAACGCCGGTTTTCATAAGCGGCTGGTCCAATTGGAGTTGGGTTGGCTGTCCGATCATCCGTTAAATCCGGCGCCGGTTTTTAAATGGTAATGCGGTTAGGATTTCAAAAGCAGAAAGGATTACGCCATGAATACATTGGAAATGTGGCAGCAGGCGATGCGGCCTAATGAGGTCGATATCTTATGCATGGATAATGTCGACGTTTACCGGCAGTGGGTGTCGGAGATTAAAGATGACCAGTGCCCGTTTTGCGGCGGGGAAATTATCACCATGAAAGCCGTGGTCTGCGGCAATCCCGGCTGTATCTTTAAAACGATCACCTACAGCGTGCTGATGGAGTATGGCGAGAGCGCCGGCTAAGGATTACCCCCGGTTTAGGCTGTGCTGTTAACCACCACCGATAGTTTTTAGATAAGGAGTTATGCTATGTTTTCTAAACGCAAAGAAACCGAAGCCGCGCTGGGCGACCGGCTCCCGCCCGGTCAGGTGCTCACCCAAAAATGGCCGGTGCTACATGTGGGCAATATTCCGCAGTTCAACCCGGCTACCTGGGATTTCTTCATCCGGGGTGAAGTCAAGCAATCCAAGCGATTTAGCTGGGCGGAGTTCAGCAGCCTGCCGATGGTTAAGCAAGTGTCGGATATGCACTGCGTCACCCGCTGGAGTAAATTTGATAGCGCCTTTGAAGGTGTTCCGGTGGCCGAAGTGATGAAGCACGTTGAGCTTTCCCCCAATGCCAATTACGTGATGGTTCACGCCGATCCGGGTTATACCACCAACCTGCCGGTCGATGAATTCCTGGCCGATGACGCCATGTTCGTGCTGAAATACGAAGGCCAGCCGCTAGCGCCCGAACACGGCTACCCGGTGCGGTTACTGGTTCCTAAATTGTACTTGTGGAAGAGCGCCAAATGGGTGCGCGGGCTGGAGTTCATAGCCGAGGACGAGCCTGGTTTTTGGGAGCAATACGGCTACCATAATCACGGTGACCCGTGGCAAGAAGAAAGGTTCGGCGGATTTGTGGCAACGACGATGCAAAAGGTCCGGTCGGCCCTTAACAAGAAAAAATAATCCCCAATGATGGAGGTCTAACCCACCATGCTAAATTTCTCGGTAAGCGACGCCGATCTGCGCGATTTATTGACCGGGTCGCAGGTTATCGCGATGGTCGGCGAATCGAACGATCATTATTACACCAGCTACCAGGTGGCCCAGTATTTGAAAGAACAGGGCTACACCGTCTACCCGGTCAACCCCAATATCGACCAGGTGGATGGCGACAAGAGCTATCCCTCGCTCCAAGCTGTACCCGAACCAATTGATATTGTCGATGTGTTCCGCACGCCGGAATTCCTAGATGAAATCGTCAACGACGCCATCGCGGTCGGGGCGAAGACTGTTTGGGCGCAGCTGGGGGTGGTGTCGATCGACGAACAACCGGAGCGAAAGGCGATGGAAGCCGGCCTGAATGTCGTCTCCAATAAATGTATTCGAACCGAGCACGAACGGTTGGGGCTTGGTCAAGAGTAAGCTGCACTCCTGGTGATTGGCCTTTAGCCCAGAGTGATATCGAGCATCATCATCACCGCACCGCCGAGCATGAGACGGTCTGACGCCTTTTGAGATACGATCGTCAATCGTCGGTCGTTAGGGGAGATTCTTGGTGCTGGCGGTGGGGCGATGAAAATAGGTGGGCTATCAGGCCAAGACCTACCCCCAGCAGCGCCAAGAGGGTGACCAGCGCGCCCCACCAAAGGGAGGCCGGTTTGAACTCGAACACGAGGGTGTGCTCGCCGGCCGGCACGGCCACAGCCCGAAATAGGATGTTGGCCGTCTCGATCTCGACCGGTTGGCCGTCGAGGACGGCTTGCCAGCCGGGGTAGTTGGTATCGGTTAGCACCACCCAGCCGGGTGTTTCAAGCTGTGCTTTAACTTCAACCCGTTCCGGCGCGTACGAAACAATGGCCACCTGGTCCCGCGTCGAGGCCGTCCCGCTGATCTGGCTGCCCGGCGTTTCACCGCTGCCGGCGACGCGGACCAGCGTCGTAGCCGGCTCGAAGGCCGGCGATTTCATCCGCTCGATAGCGGCCGCTTCATCGGCCACGATTTCGGCTCGATGCACGGCAAAAACACGCGGCAGCACCGTCTTATTCTCATATACCTTGACATCCCCGGAGTGAACCTGCCGGTAGTCGCCCTCGGTCGAAAGGATAATCGAACGGCTGGTGGTGGTTGGCTGGTGGATGAGACTCAAGCCCCGTAAGATAAATTCACCTTCGGATAGCAATCCAACCACAGAAATCTCAATGATCGGCGCGATAGGGGAGAGCGGGTAAACACTAATGTAATCGACCCCCGCTGCTTCGTACGGCCAGGTCACACCCACTCGGGCTTGACGATGAGCCACATTTGGCAGCGAGGCATAGCTGCCTTCGGCGGTATCCCGGCCGGCCTGGAGTTCAATCGTCTCTTGACGGCTATCGGCATAAGTTACCGTAATTCGAGCCACGGGACTCCCATCCGGTAGTTTAGCCCCGCCTTCGAGATGCGATACCACGCCCAGCGCTGTGGGCGGGAAGTCGGGGATGTCGGTTGTGCTAATTGTCTGGTCGGGGCCGAGCCGGGCCGGAAATTGCAAATCGTAAAAGATGCCGTCGATCCAGACATCGAACTGCTTGTCGGTGATGATCCAGCGGGTGTTGAGCAGCGATAATAAGCGGCTGTCGGGGACCAGGCGCAGTTTCTCCCGCAGCCGGCCGTCGATGGAGCGATCATCGGCCGGGAGGAACAACTCTTGCAGGGTAATGAACTGTTTGAGCGGCAAGATGCCGCCGTCGTAGCCGTCGATGCTTTGGAGGTGGTACAGCATCGGCAGGTTAAAGAAAAGCACCTCTTTCTCCTTGGTGGCGACAATGAGATCGTACAGCGCCCGTTCAGACAGGTAATCGCCGAAGATCGCCCGCAAGTCGGCCAGATCGCCGGGATCGTAGGTAATGCCGGACAAACTGAGGAATCGGCCGGGGGGAGTCGGCTGGTGGGGGGGATCGGCCGCCAGGAGGAAGGCGGTAGCGTTACGGATCGAGCTGAACGCTTGGGGCGCCGTCGGCTGGTTGTAGTTGAGGGTTTGAGCGGCTAAAAAGAGTTCGAGGATGAGCAGGGCAGTGAGCAGCGTTAGGAGATAAGATAGGGCGCCAGGGCGTTGGGCGCTGGCGCGTTGGAGCGTTGGAGCGTTAGCTGCGGGGGCGGTGGAGATAATGAAGTAAATGAGGGTCGCGGTGATAAGGGTGAGCAGCAGCCAGGCGGCGAGGGTGGTGAGAGGTGGCGTTTTCCAGATGATGAGGGCGACCAGGAAAAAGATAGGCGCAGCCGGAAGAATAAATCGCCAGGGACGGGCGCGGAGCCAGGCCCAGATGGGGATCAGGTGAACGCGTAAGATTTGAGGGGCGAGCAGCGCATCGAAGCCGTAGCCGCTCAGAACGGCGGCGGCGAACGCATATAACAGCAGCCAGCGGGCCGGCACGCGAAATAGGTCGAAGCCGGGGACGACATAGTACAGCGCCAGGTAAAGCGGGCCGGTGAACAGACCCAGGCTCAAAATCAGGCCAGCCGCGGCCAGAAACATAAAGCGGCGGGGGGCGGGCCGCCACAGGGCGGTCAAACTGCCGATCAGGGCCAAAATCAAGCCGCTGATGCCCAGGTAGGCCACCCACTCGCTAAAGGCCTGGCCAAGCGGTTGGCTCAGGTCCAAATCGAACGGGGGCAGGAGACTATAATGAAGATTGGTCGGCCGTAGGCTGAATGAAACCGCTTCGCGATAGGTCAGCCCCTCACTGCGGATCGATAGACCGGAAAGTTCGGCGGTGGGCAGGAGTTGCACAGCGGCCAGCGCGACGGCCAACAACGAGGCGAGCAGGATCGGCCAGAGACGGCGGAAGATGAATGATGAATGATGAATGATGAATG
This sequence comes from Anaerolineae bacterium, assembly GCA_020433785.1. The sequence goes on along the minus strand of JAGRCC010000276.1, from coordinate 5,752 downwards.
ATGAATAGTTGGCGATAACATTAGATGGTTTTTTGCGAGGGGGCGTTATATCGGGCTCGAACAGGGCTTGCCAGAGGGCGTATAGCCCCAGGCCGAACATCGAGATGAACACGGTCTGGGCGTGACCGGCCAGTAACACCAGGGCGATGGTCGAGGCCAATAATAGCAGCCACAATCGGCGTCGAGGGCGATGAAGGGTAAAGTCGTAAAAAAGGAAGAGGAGGGGCAGCCAGGCCGCGGCTTGGAGCTGGTTGATATGCTCAACTTGCGCCCCCAGGTAACCGCCGAAGGCAAATAACATCGCGGCGATAAGTGAGGCAGACCAGGCCATTCGTAGGGCTTGGCGGGTAAAAGCCGCCATAAAAATACCGGCTAATGCGATATGCAGCCCAATCGACCAGGCGATCTGCCGGGGCGCGTCGAGCCAGATGAAGAGCCAGTTGAAGGGATAAAAAACGCCGACCTGGCTGTTCGCCAGCAGCGGGACCCCCATAAATAGGTCGGGATTCCACAACGGCAGCCGTCCCTGACGTAACAGTTCGGCGGTGTAGGCTTTGTAGGGATAAAAGTAGAGAAAGACATCGACCCCGCTGAGGATGAGATTGGTCAGGAGAATTTTCCAAAAGAAGAGCAGGGTCAGCGCGACGATGAGTAAGACTGCCGGTAGATGAAGCCATTTGTTGGTCATGGCGGTTATTATCGATAAGAACCTCCAATTGAGCAAAGTCATCAGGCTGAACAGTTCGAGGCCTAATGTATCTCAGGGCAGCGGTTCCAGCCGGTAAAGAATGACCGCAGGCGACCCATCCGGCTTGTAAGCGCGGGCCAGCTCTCGCAGGCCGAGACCAGCTTCAAACAGCGCCAATCTGGCCTCGGTATCGGAGCGCCAGGCGGGAAACGCGATCAGATGGCCGGGTTTGGCTTTGGCGGACAGCTGCGCCGGGGTATTCCAAAATTGGAGGTCGTACGGATAGCCTCGCAGGTAAAATCGCCAGTAGGTGCCGAGCCAGTGATGATAAAGGGTGGTATCGGCCCCAACGTGGCCCTGCAAGTAGGCTACAATCTGCTCGATGCCGGTGACGGCCTGGCTGTGGCTGCCCAAGGGATAACGACCAAGAACGGCGTCTTGGACCGGGCGGGCCAGGCTGGCGGCCAGTAAAATGGCTATGCCGACGCCAAATATCAGCTGACCCCATCGTCGACGCGGTGAGGGCGTGGTTAAAACGTAGTTCTTAACCCAGGTCCAGGGTAAGAGCAAAATTCGAGCCAGCAGCAGCGCCAGCAAGGGAATTAGACCCAGCAGGTAACGATCCCAAATTTGGAAAGAAAAGAGGGTGTGCAGCCAAAGAAAAGCGATACCGAATAAAACGAGGAGGAGATCGAAGGGTAGGTGGGAGCGATGGGCGGATGTGAGCCGAATTGTTTTTCGTGTAGTATATGTGTCATAAAAATTATAGATAATGAGCAACGGCAGACCGGTGAGGAAAATGATATTCAAGGTCAATGAACCGGTTCCATATTGAAGCAGTTCCACAAATCCATACCAGCGTTCGTTGAAACCGCTCAAATCGAAGGCCAGCCCGCCGTAATTGTTGAGGCTCTGTTGAAAGAACGCCGATGGCTGACTGCGGCTGAGATCCCACGCGATAAAAGGTAGGAGCGTGAGGCAGAGAAAGAGTAGGAAGGATGCAGCAAGTTGGACGTAGGACGTGGGGGCTTGGTCGGGGCGTTGGCCGGTTCCAGCAACGTTGTTACCGGTTATCCGGTCACTTTGCCACTTGGTGGCAAATAGGCAGCCGGCGATTAGCGGTACGAAGAAAATGCCCTGCTGTTTGGTCGCGATAGCCAGAGCCGCGCTAATAGCAGCCCATCCGGCTCGACCGTGAGCCGCGGCCAAACATCCGGCCAGCACTAGGGCGACCAGGGTTGGATCGGTCAGAGCGGTTGGGGCAAAAAGGATGGTGAACGGCGAGAGAACAGTTAGCCAGGCGGCTAAAACGCCGGTAGCTTCATTATATAGTTTGCAACCGAGTTGGTATATTAGCAGGATAATAGCCGCCGTGGCCAGCAGCGACGGCAACCGGGCCGTCGTTTCAGTAATACCGAGCAATCGAAATGCGCCGGCGACGAGCAGTAAGAACAGCGGCGGCTTATCGATAGGCGTGGCGCTTAGCCAGGGATCGTCACCGGTGGCGAGCGTAACGACCCAGGTAGCGTAAAGGGCTTCGTCATGATGGAAGGGCTGGCTGGTCAGCAGGTTGAGCGGCAGCAGCAGCGCCCCGAGCACAGCCAAGCCTACCGCCACCCGTCCGCCATATCGGTAAAGGAGGGAGAAGGTTACGTTCATCGCCCCATTTTACCATAGAGGCGGGGTTTGTATGAATCTAATCAAGATGAGACTGTTTTCATTTCGGATAAGTTTCCCTAATCGAAGTAAAAACATACGGCTTCATAACCCCTATTTGGCGTACCGCCGGGCTATTGATTGTTGAAATGAAGGCATAAATACAACGGCTTAGGTTCCTTTGGTCAGATTGGCTTGAGTAATCGTATTAGCCGCCCATCTTGATTAAAGCGTTTTGCCCAACCTTGACCCCGAATAAATTTATCTGAATGCGAATGATGATAGAGACAGAGGCGGGGCTATCAACCATCGCCAAATTAGTTCGTCATTGAAATGGGAAATTTTGCCCGTATAAATACTATGCGAAACTATTTAGTCTTCACGAACAGCATCGGTCGGACCGGGATTAAATTTTGGCGGCCATTGGGTTGAGCCGTTGTAGCGGGCCTTAGATAGATTGGCGCTGGTCAGGGTTGTTCGACTCAAATTGGTGTCTCGAAGATTGGCTTCGCGCAGACTGGTGCCGGTCAGGTCTGCCTGACTTAAGTCGGCGTTTTTGAGAACCGCCTTGTTAAAGTCGGCCCCGCTCAGGTTGGCTCGATACAAGTTGGCGCGGCTTAAGTCTGCCTCGGTTAAGTCGGCCCCGTTCAGATCGGCCTGGACCAAATTCGTTTCCCGGAGATCCGCCTGGCGCAACTGCGACTGGCTTAATCCGGCGGCAAATAAGTTGGCGTTTCTTAGGTTGGCTCCGTTGAGCACCGCCCGGCTTACGCTGGCGCCGCGCAATGAGGCTTCAAAGAGGTTGGCCCCACTAAAATCAACATCGCGTAGGTCAGCTTTGTGAAAATCCGTGCCTTCCAACTGGGCCTCTCTGAACGTGGCGCCGCGCTGGCTAGCGGCAAATAGATTTGCCCCACTCAAGTCGGCGCGGTCAAAATTGGCATCGATGAGGATAGCCTGCTCCAGAGAAGCGCCGCGCAAATCGGCTTCTTGAACCTGGGCCCGGGTCAAATCGGCCTGGTCGAGCCGGGCCTCGCGTAAATCACTACGGCGTGGCGGATCATCGTCGCTGGGTTGCAGGTTGACCCCGATCAGACTGGCGTTGGTCAGGTTGGCTCTAAACAAATCGACCCCGCGCAAATCGGCTCCATCCAGCACTACCCCACTCAGGTCTGTCTCACGGAGATCGGCGTTGGAAAGGTTGATTTTTGTTAAATTTGAACCGGTGAAGGTTGCCCTATTTATCATAGCGCAGTCCAACCTGGCCTCCTTGAGAAACGTATTGGTGAGGTTAGCCTGTTCCAAATTTGTTCTGGTGCCGCCACAGTTATCTTCGGTTGGTCTGAGATCGGCTTTTTCGAGATTGGCTCCGGTTAGGTTGGCGCCTTTCATATTAGCGCCACGCAGGTTAGCGTCTTTCAGGATGGCCTGACTCAAATTGGCCTTAACTAAAATCGCCTCGCTGAGATTGACGCTGCTCAAGTTAGCCTGGCTCAGATCGACCTCTGTTAAATTGGCCCGGCGTAACGTGGCCTCACTAAGTCGAGCCTCTTTCACATTGGCCTGGCGTAAATCAGCTTCGGTTAAGTCGGCCCCGCGTAAGTCGGTGTTTTGTAGATTGGCTCGGTCCAAATTGACCCCCCGCAGATTGGCCAATACGAGTTGTCGATCCCGTAAATCTCGTCCCTCAAGACTTTCATTAACAATTTCCCACACCAAGGTCCAACGGGGACTCAGACCGGTAACCCCATCGATACGAGTGTCACGTAGATCGGCCAAACTCAACTCGGTTCCCTCTAAATTGGTATTGCGCAAGTCGGCACCTTGCAAATTGGCCCCGGATAGAAACGCGTTCGACAAGTTGGCCCCTTCAAAATCAGCCTCTTCTAGGTCGGCGCCAATCAGGCATATATTGGTCAGATCACTGCCTTGGAAGTTAACCTTTTTCAGATTGGCCCCAATCAGAGCCACATTGTCCAGAGAGGTAAATACGGTTGAGATATCGACGCCTTCCAAATTAGCGCCAATAAAGATGGCCTCGCGCAAATCGGCGGCGGCTAAATTCCTAGCCTTGAGCAAATTTTGGACTTGGACCACATTATCAGCCTCGTGCAGGCCGGTTAGGCGGGCGATCCTGTCTTTGATTTGCCGGATATCTTTATCCTCCAAATCTTCGAGATCGCGCCGGAGAAGTTCCTTGACCTGTTCAGTCCACCGGCGAATTTCCTGCGGATCGACATCGCTGGGCAAACTGAGAATGGCCCCTTTGAAGACGGCTCCCTGCAGATCGGCGTTTTCCAAATTAGCGCCTTGCAGGATCGCATTGCTGAGGTCAGCATTGACCAGGCTGGCATTTCGCAGGTCCGCCCCGCCTAAGTTCGCTTGCTGCAACTTCGCTTGCGAAAGATTAGCATTTTGTAAATTGGCATTGAGAAAATTTGTTTTAACCAACGTGGCCCCACTCAAATTAGCCCGATTAAGTTGAGCCTCAGAGACATTGGCTTCGGTTAAATCGGCGTTAACGAGTTGAGAATTGGTTAGATTAGCCCCTTGCAAATTGGCTCGCTGAAGCTGGGCATTTGTCAGGTTGGCCGAGGTTAGATTGGCCCCATTGAGTTGGGCATTTTGCAGCTTAGCGCCGAACAACCTGGCCCCGGTCAAATTTGTCGTGCTGCCCTCTAATCTGGCCCCCTGCAAATCGGCGTTTTCCAAATTGGCGCCTATCAGGTTGGCCCCGGTGAGATTAGCGTTTTGCAGATTGGCGTTGCTGAGGTCGATACCGGCCAGCAGCGCGCCTTGCAGATTGGCGTTTCGCAAATCGTAGCTGTCACGAAGGTTAGTCCCGCTTGGCAGCCACGGCGACCCGGCCATGGAAATGGTACCGTCCTGAATTTCCGTCAACTGGGTAACTAGTTGGGACGCCAGGCCGGGGTTACGCGTGGCAATGGCTGTTTGAAGGGCATCCTGCTGGCGGATAGTCGGATTACTGGGGATACTGAGGGCGCTGGCCCGCAGATCGGCGTTAGTGAGAATGGCTCTGGTAAAATTGGCATCGAACGTGAATGTACCGGTCATAACCGCGCTGGTAAAGTTAGTGGTGATCAGGGTGGTGTTGTTCAGAATTGCATTGGGTAGTTTAGCCCCGGTGAAGTTAGCGCCCGACAGATCGGCCCCCGTTAGATCGGCCCCCGTTAGATCGGCCCCGGCAAAGTTGATCCCGCTCAAATCTTCGTAGGGTAAAGTCAGGTCGGCTAAATATTGATCAGCACAGTTAGGTCTACATGGCGGACGCAGGGGTGGGGCCGGAGGAATGATGCCTAATCGCCACAGGATGACCAGGCCCACCATAAAAATAGCCATCAAACCGATCATGGTCAATAGTAGTAAATTGAGCATTTTTGTCGATTG